>CAZLFW010000136.1:0-27083 GCA_964559045.1 uncultured bacterium | reverse complement strand
AATTGCCCAACCAGTCTCTGTTTCAAGAAAGGCATGCTCCTGCATGGGCAAATCAAATTCAGCTTCTATAATTTCATTACAATTTGCAAATGCTTCTTCTATATTCCCCTTTTTTATTTCTCCTTTGAGAAGTATATTATCTTTGGAAATTTCAGAGTTAATAAAGTTAATAACAGGAGCATCTTTATCCAAAGCATCTTCAATTGAAAAAATAGAAGAAATCTCTTGTATGTGAACAACAATTTTGTCAATTGCCTTTTTAACAGCTTCTTTACTTTCTCCAACTACAACGGCAATTGCATCGCCTCTATGTTTTATAAAATTGCTAACAAGAACTTCTTGATCTTTCTGAGCTACACCCTGTTGATTTGAGCCTTTAACATGTTTTGAAGTTAAAATTTTTTATACCACTAACTTTCATTGCTTCATGAAAATCTATTTTCAACAGTTTCGCATGGGGGACAAGTGCTCTTTTAACTCCAACCCATAGCATATTCTCCTTATAAAAGTCTGCAGCGTATTTGGTCTCTCCTCTCACTTTTTCAAAAGCATCGCTCCTAAACATATTTTTCCCGATTTCGCATATACTCTTTTTCAATAAAATCTCCTTCTTATTGTTTGTTTTTTTAGCAGAAACCATAACAAGAGCGATATTACCAACACCGAAATTTTTTTTGACATGTTCATTTTGTGAAAATAAAAAAATCCAACACTATTTTTTAAACATAAAATAGAAGTTTGTCAATTAGATTTTGACAGTGAAATATTAATTTGTTATCATTTGTTCGACAATGAAAACAATAAAAGAGAATGTATATTACAAAACAGATTTATTCATTGATATTAATGGTAAAATTTTCAGGAATAAAATTTTTAAGATAGATAAAGGCAAAATCAGATTTTATAAAAAAAGCAAGGAAAATGTTATTGAATTAAAAGAATCCGTTGTTTTTCCGTCACCTGTTAATGCTCATACACACCTTGAACTAACTGATATTGACAAATCTCAATTGGATTTCACATCTTTTGTAGACTGGGTGATTTCACTTATAAAAATCAAAAGAACAAAAAATGAAAATTTTCTTTTAAATTCGTATTTTAACGGGAAAAAACTGCTGAAAAAATATGGCACAAATCTCTTTGGAAATTTTCTTTCACCTCTTTTATACACAAAAATTCCAGAGCAAGACAAAGTTTTCAATTTTGTTGAAATAATTGAATATAACAGAGAAAATATAGGCAAAGTAAACTTGAATTATATAAAAATAGCACCACATGCTTTTTTCAGTGTTCACCCTGAGCTAATAGAAAAAATTTTAAATTTGGGTAAACCTGTTTCAATGCACTTTTTTGAATCTTTTGATGAATATGATTATCTTCTGGAGCAAAAAGGCGGAATTATAGAGAAACTATACCCTTTTGTGGGATTAAGTCCGTTAAAATACGGAATCGATTATTTTATAAAGTTTTTAATAAAAGTCAAAAATATACAATTAATTCATTTAAGCAATATCCCTAAAGAATTGGAGCCTATAATTATAGAGAAAAAAGATGATATATTTTTCACACTATGTCCGAGAAGCAATGAAATGTTAGGGTATAAGTCTCCTTACCATTTTTTCATAAAAAATAACATCCCTTTTTCTTTAGGCACAGACAGCCTATGTTCAAATAAAGATTTGAATGTTTTAAACGAAGCAAGATACATTTATGAGGATTTGAAAGATTTCTTTAATAAAGAAAAGATAGCTGCATATTTGTTTTTCAGCCTTACCAAATGGGGATACAATTCAATTTTTTTGAGAAATCGGGAGTATAGTTTCATTGATAATGTGTATGTTGATAAAAATTTTCAATTAACGGATTTTATGGAGCATTTGCTGCACATGAAAGGTTAAGCTATTTATAATGATTTTAAGCTTAAATCCACGTGATTTTCCAATGTTTTAACGTCATTTTTAATTTATAAAATTAAATTTCAAAATAAAATGGAAAAATAAGCGAAATTATGCTATTCTTTGGAATATTTAAAATAATTTTTAAAAGCCTGTTTCGGAGGAGCTATGCTTGAAAGTTTTAATTTGGAGAAAATTTTTAAAAAAATGTTATCACAAGGTGGAGATTATGCAGATATTTTTTTTGAATCGAGAAACTCCACAAATATTATTTTTGAAAACGGTAAAATAGAGAAAGTTCAATGGGGTATTGATTCCGGTATAGGTTTGAGATTGCTTTTAAACGGCAATACTTATTATGTTTTCACCAACAGTTTTGAAGAAAACAGGCTTTTGGAGCTTGCTTGCGACCTTTCGCGCATAGCGGGAAGCAAAGAAAGAGAATTAAATCTTTTTTTTAATGAGAAGCAGGGAATGTTGCCTTGCGAAATTATAATGCCGTCCGGTGTTGACCTTAAAAAGAAAGTTAACCTGATCTTTAAAACGGATAAATTTTTGTCAACATACAATAAAAATATCGTTCAGTATAAGATTGTATACGGTGACTCTTTACAGAATGCGGAGATTGTCAATTCAAAGGGGTTATTTGTAAAAGATGTGAGAGTTCAATCCCTTTTTCTTGTGCAAACAGTTGCCATGAAAGATAATATTTTGCAAACAGGATATGAGCCTGCGGGAGGTGCGGAAGGTTTTGAGCTTTTTTCAAGAGTGAATGTGCTTGATGTGGCAAAGACAGCTGCTGACAGAGCTTTAAACAATTTATTTGCCAAAAAGCTTTCCGGAGGAGAAATGCCTGTTGTATTGTCTTCCGATTCTGGAGGGACAATGATTCACGAAGCAATAGGGCACGGTTTGGAAGCGGATATTGTTAATGACGGAATGAGTGTTTATTCTAAAGACAAAATAGGAACACAAGTTGCCTCTGAAAAAATAACGGTAATAGATGACGGGACAATCCCTTTTAAACGGGGAACTCAAAATTTTGACGACGAAGGAAATCCTTGCAGTAAAAATATTCTTGTTGAAAACGGTATTTTAAAAAATTACATGTATGATGTTTTAAATGCAATAAAAGATAATTGTGAATCAACCGGCAACGGAAGGCGTGAATCTTTCAGGTTCAAGCCTATTCCGAGAATGACCAATACCTACATAGCTTCAGGGAGCGATAAGCCGGAGGAAATTGTTAGAAGCGTTGAAAAAGGACTTTTTGTCAAAAAGATGGGTGGAGGTCAGGTTAATACTGTAACAGGAGATTTTGTTTTTGAAGTAAGTGAAGGCTATGAAATATATAAAGGTGAAATAGGAGAGCCTGTGAGGGATACCACTCTTATTGGGAACGGTCCGGAAATTTTGAAAAAAATAGATATGGTGGGAAACGATCTCGGTTTCGGAATAGGCACTTGCGGAAAAGACGGTCAAGGTGTTCCAGTTGCAGATGCTCAGCCCACATTAAGGATTCCCGAAATAGTGGTAGGCTGATGTTTCGGCTCTTTCATATTCATATTAAAATGTCATTTTAAGGGGAATTATATAAATGAAAAAAACAATTATTGCTGAATTTTTAGTTTTCTTTTCGGTGCTGTTTTTCACAAACATGCTTTTTGCAAAAGGCTCAAGCGGTTTTGTGCCGAAAGTTGATGTTTTTAAAGTGGGCAACTATCACAATATCCCAGTTTATGCGGAGTATCCCGCAAGGACACTGCCTTTTGCCCAAGTAACGGTTGTTGCACGTGTCGAAGGAGTTTTAAAGGAGAAATTTTTCAATGAAGGCGAGTATGTTAACAAGGGTGATATTTTGTATGCCGTAGAGCCGGATATATATTCTGCACAAGTAAAAACAGCTCTCGCCAATTTGGATATTTCAAAGAAAAAACTTGCTGATGCCGAAAAAAGGTGGAAAAGGATTGAGGCTTTATACAAAGATAATGTTACAAGTGAAGAAAACAGAGATAACGCTTATTATACATATAAAATCGCTGAAAGTAACGTGGCGCTTGCAAAAGCTCAGCTTGAAAAAGCCGAGATAATATTGAATTATACAAAAGTTATTGCTCCGATTAACGGTTATACGGGAATAAAGTTAATTGATACGGGAAGTGTTGTAAAAAACGGGACTCCTCTTGTAACAATTACGGAAATCAAGAAAATTTATGCACTGTTTTCAGTGCCTGATTCTGATGCGGCTAAATACAATTTCACTAATATGGTAAAAAAACTTACGCCTGAATTGGTTGTGAACGGAAAAACATTTGCAGAAGGGAAGCTTGACTTCTCAGATGTAAAGCTTGACCAACAAACGTCTTCATTGAAAATGAGAGCTATTTTTGAAAACAGGGAAGGTAACATTTTACCGGGTGAATTTGTCCGTGTGAAGCTTAAAGGGATTGTGTTGAAAAAAATGCTTGAAGTGCCTCAAAAAGCGGTTTTGCAAAACGAGTTCGGAAAAATTGTTTTTCTCGTAAAAAAAGGAAAAGTAGTTCCTGCTCCTGTTGTAACAGGTGAAAGCACAGGTGGAAATTTTATTGTTAAAAAAGGTTTGAAACCTGGAGATTTGGTTATAATAAACAATTTCTTCAAAATAAAGCCTAACTCTCGTGTTAAAATAGACAAAATTATAAAATAACTTTACGGAGACACTTTGCTCTCGAAATTTTTCATTAACAGACCGAGATTTTCAACGGTTATTGCCATTATTATAATTCTTGCAGGATTAATTTCTTTGAAAACCCTTCCTGTGAAAGAGTATCCTACGCTTACCCCGCCTCAAGTAACCTTAACTGCTTTTTATCCCGGGGCAACAGCGGAAACAATTTCGGAAACAGTTGCAGCTCCTCTTGAAGAAGCTATTAACGGTGTGGAAAATATGATTTATATGACAAGCACAGCCTCTTCAAGCGGAAGTTTGAGAATGAGCATTTTTTTTAAAATAGGCACCGATTCCGATGTTGCAAAAATGAATGTTAACAACAGGGTTCAGACAGCTTTGCCAAAGCTTCCCGAAGAAGTAAGACGTCTCGGAGTAAATGTAAGAGAAAGAAGCCCAGATTTGCTTAAAGTGATATGTTTTGTATCAGAGCATAACAAAAGAGACGTTGTAAATTTGTCCAATTTTATAAGGATAAATGTTCTTGACGACCTTCAAAGAATTCCCGGAGTGGGAGATGCTTTTATATTCGGAGAAAAAAGATATTCCATAAGAGTATGGCTTATTCCCGACAAACTTGCAAAATACAATTTAACGCCTCTTGACGTATACAGTGTAATTCAAAGTCAGAACAAGCAGTTTATCGCAGGTGGCTTGGCACAGGAGCCTCTATCAGGGCATCCTGTTTTCTCTTATTCTGTAAAAGCCGAAAGCAGACTGAAAACAGTAGAGCAGTTTAAAAATATTATTATACGCTCCAATCCTCACGGAGCAAGATTAAAGTTAAAAGATATAGCGGAAATTAGACTTGGCTCCGAAAGCTACGGGATGAAAGCGTTTCACAATAAAATTCCCACGATTCCCGTTGGCATATACCTGTCACCAGGTGCAAACGCCTTAACAGTTGCAAAAGCTGTGGACACCACTCTAAAAAAAATTTCAAAAAATTTGCCTGACGATATAAAATATCACATTCCTTACGATCCTTCTGTTTACGTGCACGAATCGGTTAAAGAGGTTATTTTTACCCTTGGCCTTTCCATATTGCTTGTAATAATTGTTGTTTTTATGTTTCTCGGAAATTTCAGAGCCACTTTTATTCCTGTTATAGCAATTCCGGTATCAATAATAGGGACTTTTGCAGGGCTTTATATGGCAGGTTTTTCCGTTAATTTACTTACTCTTTTCGGCTTGATACTTTCAATAGGACTTGTTGTTGACGATGCAATAGTTGTTATTGAAAATGTGGAAAGAATTTTAAGACAAGGTGATGTTTCCGTAAAAGAAGCCACTTTAAGAGCAATGGAAGAGATAACCGCACCTGTAATTGCAATTGTATTTGTGCTCTCTGCTGTTTTTATACCTGCATCTTTTGTGGGAGGATTCAGCGGGAAGATGTATCAGCAATTTGCCGTTACAATTGCCATTTCGGTGGTTATATCCGGTTTTGTGGCTCTAACCTTGACTCCTGCGCTTTGTGTGGTTTTTCTGAAAAAAAATATCTCAAAGCCTTTTTTCCCAATTGCAATGTTTCAAAAATTTTTTGATTTTTCAGCAAAATTATTCGGCAAAAGTGTTAAAATTTTTATTAAACTTTCGGTGATAAATGTTTTTTTGTTTATTGTTATGATTTACTTTTGTCTGCATTTCGGCAAAAAACTTCCTCGCGGACTTGTGCCTTACGAAGATAAAGGCTCTCTTTTTGTTATGACTTATCTTATGCCCGGAAGTTCTTTAAACAGAACGGAAAAAGTTATGCATAAGATAGAAGATATTCTTCTTGCGAACAAACATATTACCCAGGAAGTTTCTCTCGCGGGAATAGATCTCACTTCTTTTTCATATAAAACCGATTCGGGAATCTCTTTTGTGCATTTAAGCGATTGGTCGGAAAGAAAAGGTAAAGCTCTTAGCTCATCAGCTATTGCTTTAAATTTGGTGAGAAAATTCTTTACAGAAAAAGAAGCTCTGATTTTTGCTTTTAGTCCACCTCCCATAAGAGGAATGAGTATTACTGGAGGTTTTGAAGCTTATATTCAAGACAGAACAGGTGGAAGTTTGAAAAAACTTCACAGATACGTGGCGGAAATTATCAAAGAGGCGAATTCTTCCAAAGAGTTAATGTCGGTGAGAACCACGTTAA
This sequence comes from uncultured bacterium, assembly GCA_964559045.1. Lineage (GTDB taxonomy): Bacteria > DYJV01 > DYJV01 > DYJV01 > DYJV01 > CAZLFW01. The sequence goes on along the minus strand of CAZLFW010000136.1, from coordinate 20,338 downwards.
ATACCAATGTTCCTCAATACTATGTTACCGTGGACAGAGAAAAGGCAAAGGCATTGAATGTGAATATTAATCGAATATACCAGACTTTGGCAATGACATTCTCCAAAACTTACATTAATGACTTTAATCTTTTCGGAAGAACTTTTCATGTTAATATGGAGGCAAAGGGTAATTACAGAGATTCCACGGATGATTACAGAAATATATTTGTAAGAGCTGACTCAGGTTCACTTGTGCCTGTGAGTTCTCTTATAAGTATAAAAAGAACAGTTGATGCGGATATTGTTCAAAGATTCAACATGTTTACTTCGGCAAAAATTACGGGACAGGCAAAGCCCGGGTTTACATCAAATGATGCAATGAAAAAAATAGAAAATATAGCTAAAAAAGTGTTGCCGAAAGGCTATACCGTTGCATGGGCAGGGACTTCTTATCAGGAGAAAAAATTTCAAAAAACAGGGAATACCGCTTTTATTTACGGTGTGATTTTTATTTTGCTCATACTTGTTGCTCTTTATGAAAGTTGGTCTGCCCCTTTTGCAATTATTCTCACAGTTCCTTTCGGTTTGTTCGGCGCAATTCTCGGAATGTATTTGAGAGGACTTGAAAGCGATATCTATTTTCAGGTGGGTATTATAACTTTAATAGGTTTAACGGCAAAAAACGCCATATTGATAGTGGAGTTTGCGGAAGAGAGATTAAAGAAAAAGAAAATGCCTCTTTTGGAGTCAACAGTTGAAGCCGCTCAAATAAGGTTCAGACCCATTATTATGACTTCCCTTGCCTTTATTGCAGGTGCCGTTCCTCTTGCAATAAGCACGGGAGCAGGAGCAAATTCAAGGCATATTATAGGCACAACAGTTGTTTCGGGAATGATATTTGCCACAGTTGTCGGTATTTTTTATATTCCGTTTTTTTATCATCTTGTTATGAAATTTAATTTAAAATTTAAAAAAGGAAAAAAGGAAATTGAGAAATAAATTATCCATTTTTTGTATAATATTTTTTTTATGCGCTTGTGCCATAACCCCTAAATACGGTAAACCTGTTGTATCTCTGCCTGCAAATAACACAACAGTTAAAAAGGCTGATTACGGAAATATCAAGTGGTGGAAATTATTTCATGATGAAAAATTGGATAAACTGATTAACGAGGCTTTGAAAAACAACGATAATTTGAAAATAGCAGCTTTAAAAATAAAAAAAGCTTATGAGTTGGTAAAAAAAAGCAAAGCTAACCAGCTCCCTGTTTTTGAACTGAACTTAAATGAAAGCAGGACAAAATCAAGTGAAAATTATTACGGTTCAAGCACAATATACAACGATTTTTCCGGTTTCGGAACTGTTTCTTACGAAGTTGATTTGTGGAAAAAATTAGAAAACACTACAAAATACAATATATCGGGACTTTTTCGAGAAGAATTTACAAAAGATGCGTTAAAACTGTCAATAATTTCAAATACAGCATTAACATATGTTGCACTATGCTCCATTGATGCTCAGCTTCACATTGCAAAAAAAATTATTCAAAAATATAAAGAGATTTACATGTTCAGAGAAAAGCAGTTTAAACACGGGATAATTAACGAGCTTGTTAAGGAGCAGGCTAATGCAAATTATAAATCAGTGAAAATTTTAATAGAAACTTTAAAAGAAAATAAAGTGCCTTTAATAAGCGCATTATCATTGCTAACCGGAGAATCTCCCGAAAAATTGTTTAACAAACGAGAGACACTGTTTAATTATCAGATTTTATCCGAGACTTTCCATTTGCCACCTTTTATTCCTTCGGAAATATTGAATAACAGACCTGATATAAAAGCTGCCGAACAGGCATTGAAAGCTGCAAATTTTAAAATAGGTATTGTAAAAGCGGCATATTTCCCTTCGGTTTTTTTAACAGGCTTGTTGGGTTTTCAAAGCAATGCTTTACATAACCTGATTTCTTTTCCTTCGGAAACATGGAAGTTAAGCGGAAAAGTGTTGCAAAATCTGTTTGATTTCGGCAGAATCAACTCAAATGTTACAATTTCAAAAACGGAAAAAGAAGAGGCAGCTATAAAATACGTGAAAACAGTAAAAACCGCTTTTAAGGAAGTTTACGATTCTTTGAATAAAATCAGAATTTTAAGAACTAAAATATCTTTGGAAAAAGATTATTTAAACTCTCTAAAAAAAATTCTTATACTTGCTGAAAAAAGATTTAAAGCGGGAGCCGTTGATTATCTTACGGTGCTTAATGCAAGACAAACTCTTTTAACTGAAAAGCTTAATTTGACAATTTACAGAAAAGAGCTGTTAATTAACAAAATAATGTTTTTTAAAGCTCTCGGCTGCGGATACCGTTAGCTGAAATAAAGTATAAATTTGAAAAACATTTTCGGTTATGTTAAAGCAGGTTATGATTATAAAAAATAACAACTTTGCAGTTGAAAAAAGAGATACCGCAATTGTTGCAATAACGGAAAAAGGCAAAAAACTGGCAAAAATTTTTCAAAAACTTTTTCCCGATTCCGAAATATTTACACCTGATAAAAACATTACAGAAGTTTTTAATCATATTTTTAAAAAGTATAAAAACATTATTGCAATAATGGCAACAGGCATAGTTGTTAGAAAAATTGCAGGATTGCTCAAATCGAAAACAGTTGACCCCGCTGTTGTTGTAATGGATGAAAACGGTAAATTTGCTATCAGTTTGATTTCCGGACATCTTGGGGGAGCCAATGAGCTTGCACGGTATATTGCCTCTAAAACAGGGGCTGTTCCAGTTATTACAACCGCCACCGATGTTAACGGAAAATTTGCAATTGATTTGCTCCCTTATGAAACAGGTTGGGAAATTGCAAATCCTGAGATGATTAAAGTGATAAATTCCGGTATTTTGAAAAATTTACCCGTAGCTACAAATATTTCTTCGGAATTTTTTAAAAATTGTCTCTCAGGCTGCAATTCGAATTGTTTTGAAAATTTCATTTTTTTTAAAAACGAAAATGAAGTTTTGAAAAGCAATGTAAAACTAAAGGTTATTGTTTCTTCCAGAACCGATTTGTCAGGTGATTTTCTTCTGTTTCTGCCTAAAAATCTTTATTTGGGAATAGGATGCAACAGAGGAACCGAGCTGTCTGAAATAGAAGAGGTTGTATTTGATACGTTAAGGAGTTTGAACAGAAGTTTTAAAGCGGTTAATTCGATATCTTCCTTTGAATTAAAAGCGGATGAACCTGCGTTAATCGAATTCGGAAGAAAATACAACATTAAGATGAATTTTTACACAAAAGATGAATTGAACTCAGTGGCTGAATTTTATCAGCCAAGCGATTATCTAATAAAAAACATAGGAGTGAAAGGCGTATGCGAACCTTCGGCAATTCTGAGTGCCAAAAAAGATATGAAAGGATGCTTCAAGAGGAGAACATTGCTTGCAAAGAAAAAAACGGGAAACGTGACAATAGCGGTTCAGGAGCTTTACTTTGCATAGTGGGTATAGGTCCCGGAGATGAAAAATATTTTACATTAAGGGCTGTTGAAGTTTTGAAAAATGCGGAAATCATTGTGTGCTACAAAAATTATCTCAAATATGTTGAGAAATTTTCAAAAGGCAAAGAGCTGTATGTTTCAGGAATGAAGCAGGAGATAGAAAGAGCCGAGAAAGCGATAGATTTTGCATTGCAAGGAAAAAGAACCGTAGTTGTTAGCACCGGAGACGCGGGAATTTACGGTATGAGCGGGCTTGTATTGGAGCTGCTTGAACGTAAAGCTCTTTTTGATACGATAAATATTGAAGTTGTTCCGGGGGTGAGTGCGTTTAATGCCGCTGCATCCATACTTGGAGCTCCCATAATGCACGATTTTGCGGTAATAAGTTTAAGCGACCTGTTAACCGACTGGAAACTTATTGAAAAAAGAATTGAAAATGCTGCGGAAGCGGATTTTGTAATATGTATTTACAACCCTAAAAGCAGAAAGAGAACTTTTCAAATAGAAAAAGCCCGGGAAATAATGTTAAAGCATAAAGATAAAAACACTCCTGTTGCAATAGTAAAAAACGCTTTAAGAGAAAACGAAGCATTTACATTGACAACTCTTGAGAGATTTTTAAATAACGAAATTGATATGCTTAGTGTTGTAATTGTAGGAAATTCCCAGTCAAGAGTGGCAGGAGAAAGGTTTTTTCTAACTCCGAGAGGATACCATAAAAAAATGGGTTAAAGTTCTCTAAAGATACTTATTGTTACCTTTTGAGTTTTTATGGTGTTTAGGTGTGAAATTTTTTTTAAAAAATAACTTGACTTGTCTTTATTTTTTTAATAGATAAAACCATGTTTAATTTGAATAAAGAATTATCGGTTTTATCTTTATCGGAGATTCTTGATTATACCATTAGGCACAGAATTTTATCAGGAGAACTGCCTCACAAAACAAAGTTTCCAATTATCACCGAACTTGCAAAGCAGCAAAAGGTAAGCGAAAAAACAGTAAAAGAATCTTACAAAAGACTCTCTTCCGCTGGATATATCAAAACCGTTAAAAAAAGCGGAACTTTTGTTTCCTTTTCAGGCGATGTAAACGTTAAATCCAAATACAACAAAAGCCACATATTTTTTCAAAATATCATATCTTTCATGTATGGCAACGGTTTTAACAGAGACGATATATTTTCCTGTTTTTACAATGCTCTTGCGAATTGCGAAGAAAATCCTTCCAAAGTAATTTTTGTGGAGCAGAATATTTTTGATTTGATTCAGGGAAAAGAAGAGCTTGAATCGATTTTAAATATTCCGGTGCAGGGACTCCTGCTTGATATTTACGAAAGCAAATGGGAAGATTTTAAAGACAGAATCATTGTAACAACTTTTAAAAATTTTTTAAGAGTTAAATCTGTAAACGGCAATACAAATATTTTCCCGTTGAAAACAACACCGTCTCTTGAAGAATTTCTGAATTTCCACGAAATTCCGTCTAATCACACCATTGTTTACATTGCCGCTTCAAAAGAAAATAAGAAAATTTTATCAAAGAGCTACAGTTACATAAAAGAAATTTTTACAAATTTTGAAATAATTGTTCCCGAAGAATTTGATAAAAGCTTGAATCCAAATGTTGTTATTGCCACTGAGAAGATAATGAGCCTTGTTGCAATAGGAGAAAATGCAAGAAAGATAGTGCTGAAAAGGTTTTATGACAATGAAGGGATAGCTTATATTAAAGAAAAAATAACCAAAACGGAGAATTAAATGATTATAATAGGAGTTGATACTGGAGGCACTTTTACCGATTTTGTCTACATTGAAGATGGCAAAGTTAAAATTTACAAAAGATTGTCCACTCCTTCGAATCCTGCGGAAGCTGTTCTTGACGGCATAGAGAGAATTTCAGGAGGAAAGCAGAAAAACATAGTTCACGGCTCCACTGTTGCAACAAACGCTATTCTCGAAAGAAAAGGCGTTAAGACAGCTTTGATTACCAATAAGGGGTTTGAAGATATTATTGAAATAGGCAGGCAAAACAGAGAAATATTGTATGATTTAAGCTATGAAAAGCCTAAGCCTGTGGTGCCTGAAAATTTAAGATACGGGATAAAAGGCAGACTGCTTTTTACAGGAGAAGTTTACGAAAATATAGACGAGGAAGAGATTAGAGATGTTTTAAGCAATATAATGGAAAATGATGCGGAATCAATAGCGCTTTGTCTATTGTTTTCGTATGTTAACAGCGAGCATGAAAAAAAGGTTGAGGAAATCGCCTCAGAGTTTAATCTTCCCGTTTCATGCTCATACAAAGTTTTACCCGAATTCAGAGAGTTTGAAAGGACCTCCACCACCCTTTTAAATGCGTATGTTTCTCCCATAATGCACAGATACATTACATATCTCAGGGATAAGCTCGATAAAGAGGATATATTGAGAATTATGCAGTCAAACGGTGGAAGCATATCTTCGGAAACAGCCATTACCGAATCCATAAGGACAATTCTGTCAGGTCCCGCTGGAGGAGCTGTGGGAGCATTTGAAATTGCAAAATCAGCGGGATTTGATAAGATAATCACCTTTGACATGGGAGGCACCTCAACTGATGTCTCACTTATGGACGGAGGACTTTCATATACTTACGAGTCTAAAATTTCAGGAATGCCTATAAAGGTTCCTATGATAGATATTAATACCGTTGGAGCAGGCGGCGGCTCAATTGCCTATCTTGACAAAGGGGGTGCTCTGAGAGTTGGTCCCGAAAGCGCAGGCGCGGAACCGGGTCCTATTTGTTACGGCAAAGGCGACAAAATTACGGTTACAGACGCAAATCTTTATCTCGGAAGGCTTATCCCCGATTATTTTCTCGGTGGAAATATGAAACTCGCTTTTGAAAAGCTTGAAAAATATTTTAAAGAGCTTGCGCAAAAGATAAATATGGATACAGTGGCTCTTGCCAAAGGTATACTTGAAATAGCAAATGTTAATATGGAGAGAGCAATAAGGGTTATATCAGTTGAAAAAGGTTTCAATCCCGCTGAATTCACTCTTGTTTCTTTCGGTGGAGCAGGAGGCTTGCATGCTGCTTTTCTCGCTGAAAATCTTTCCATTAAAACTGTGCTGATTCCCAAAAATCCAGGTATTCTTTCAGCTTTCGGAATGTTAATGGCTGATGTAATCAAAGATTATTCCCACACCATTATGTTAAGTGAAGATGAAGCCGAATATCCCAAAATCAAAGAGTTTTTTTCCCCCATAATGTTGCAAGGCGAAAATGACATGGTTTTTGAAGGGGTCAATAAAGAAAACATTGTTTTCGAATATTTTCTTGATATGAGATACAAGGGACAGTCACATGAAATTACAATTCCTTTTAATGAAAATTTTGTTGAGACTTTTCACAGTTTCCATGAAAAACTGTTCGGATATAAAAACGACGGAAAAGCAACTGAAATTGTAAATATCAGGCTCAGATGCAGAGGTTTTCTCGAAAAACCGGAGTTAAAGCATGAGCCTTTGGGAGAAGCTCCCATTGACGAAAGTGCTGTTTTGGAAGAAAGAGACGTATATTTCGATAACACTGAGCCGATAAACACAATGATAATAGACAGAGACAAGCTAAAACCGGGTAATGTTTTCGAAGGTCCTGCAATTGTTGTTGAATATACATCCACAATAGTTGTTCCGCCTCGTTGGTGCGCTAATGTTGACAAATACGGTAATTTGAAGCTTACGCAGCTTTCGGATTAAACGTTAAACTCGGACTTGTATAAGGAGTTTTGTATGAATGTAAATCCTATTTTACTTGAGGTTTTTAAAAACAGATTCGTATCAATATCGGAAGAGATGGGTGTTACACTTGTAAGAACCGCTTATTCTCCTAATATCAAGGAGAGGAGAGACAGTTCGTGTGCCATTTTTAATGCAAAAGGGGAAATGATTGAACAGGCTGCTCATATACCTGTTCATCTCGGTTCCATGCCTCTTTCCGTTAAATCTGCAATTAATGAGATTAAAATGAAAGAGGGTGACATGGTAATATTAAACGACCCTTACAAAGGTGGAACTCATTTGCCTGACATTACCATTGTTGCTCCTGTTTATTTCAATTCGGAATCACCTCTTTTTTACGTTGCAAACAGGGCTCATCATGCTGATGTGGGAGGAATGACACCTGGGTCAATGCCGTTGTCAACCTCCATATTTCAAGAGGGAGTTATTATTCCTCCTATTAAATTTTTGGAAAACGGAGAAATCGACCAAAAAGTTTTGAAATTTTTTCTTAACAACGTAAGGACTCCTCATGAAAGAGAAGGCGATTTTGCAGCTCAAATTATGGCAAACATTACGGGAATCAAAAGGATAAAAGAGCTGCTTGAAAAATATTCGAGAGATGTAATTCTTTTTTATGCAGATGAACTTATAAATTATACTGAGAGAATTACAAGGAAAACCATTTCCAATATACCTGACGGTGTATACGAATTTGAAGATTTTATGGATAATGACGGAATTGAAGAAAAAAGGATTAAAATAAAAGCAAAAATTATTGTTTTAAAAGACTCTCTTAAAATAGATTTAACAGAATCTTCTCCCAATGTGAAAGGCTCGGTTAATGCTGTTTTTGCAATTACCGCATCAACTGTTCTATATGTGATGCGGACTCTTATGGAGCAGGATATATCCACCAATGCAGGCATACTGAGGCCCATAGAAATTATTACAAAAAAGGGGACAATTGTCGATGCTGAGTTCCCAAGTGCAGTTGCAGGCGGCAATGTTGAAACATCGCAGAGAATAGTGGATGTGCTTCTCGGTGCGTTTTCAAAAGCTGTCCCTAATAAAGTTCCTGCTGCAAGCCAAGGGACAATGAACAACGTTGCAATAGGAGGAATAGACGAAAGAACAGGAAAACCTTTTGCATATTACGAAACCCTTGCAGGCGGCATGGGAGGCTCAAGCAGCAACAAGGGAGCAGATGCGGTGCATTCACACATGACAAATACGTTAAATACTCCCATTGAAGCCCTTGAATACAGCTTTCCTTTTCTTGTTACTGAATATTCGGTTAGAAAAGGATCAGGAGGCAAAGGTAAATTTTTCGGCGGAAACGGACTTGTCAGAGAGATTAAATTATTATCAGATGCTGAAGTAACGGTTCTTTCGGAAAGACGGGAAACTTGTCCCTATGGATTAAACGGGGGAGAGCCGGGAAAAACAGGTGAAAATATCGTAATAAACTCGGAAGGTGAAAAAATAAGAATGCCTTCGAAATTTTCCGCATCTTTGAAAAAGGGTGAAGTGTTAAGGATAGAAACTCCGGGAGGAGGAGGCTGGGGAAGCTTATAGGATTTAGTTATTTTTAATTACTATTAATAGAAAGCTTTGCACGGTAAAAAATAGCAAAATTTTATAAAATAAATATACGTAAAAACAAGCAGTTATAATGGATTCTTCCCCTTCGCTTTGCTCAGGGTCAGAATGACTTTTTGAGGTCATTCTAAGGGATTGAAATGACCGAAGAATCCATAAGTGTTTAATATTAAATAAAAAAATGCCGCATTAATAGAAATGCCGTGCAAAGGTCTTTAATAACTACGAATGACAAATACTAACGACTAAAGACTATCGACTAATATGTTTCGGATTTTGAACTAAACATATATTTCCGTTAAGGTGCAACACATTAAAAAATCGGTAAAAAGGAGGGTAACATGAAAATGAAAAGAATCTTAATTGGGATTTTAATGGCAATGCTCATTTCAATCCCGCTGTCAGCAAAAGTTGTTAAGTTAGACTGTAACGCAATTTACGGGCCTACAAGCATTCACACTCAAGGTGCAATGAAGTTTGCGGAATTTGCCAAAAAATTTTCAAACGGCTCAATTATTATCACTGTGCATCCCGGCGGAAGTCTCGGTTTCAAGGGGCAAGAGCTTTTAAAAGTTGTTAAAGACGGACAGGTGCCAATGTCCGACATTCTTATGGGTGTTGTTTCCGGAAGTGAGCATGTTTTCGGAGTTAGTTCTCTGCCGAAACTTGTAAATTCTTATGCTGAAGCAAGAAAGTTATACGAAGATTTCAAGCCGTTATATCAGAAAGCTGCTTTAAAATGGAACCAAAAATTTTTATATGCTGCACCATGGCCTCCAAGCGGACTTGTAACCAAAAAAGCAATTAAATCCCCAGCTGATTTAAAAGGTTTGAAAACAAGAACTTACGATAAAAACGGTGCTGAATTTTTAAGAGCAATGGGCGGTTCTCCTGTGGCTCTTCCTTGGGGTGAAGTGTATTCTTCTTTGAGAACCGGAATGATTGACTCTGTTTTAACTTCCACGGAATCCACAAAAAACGGTAAATTCTGGGAAGTTTTAAAATATTTTACCAATATTTACTATGCTTTTCCTTTAAATATGCTGACAATTAACCTTGATTACTGGAACGCTCTTTCCAAAGAGCAGCAGAAAGCAATGTTAAAAGCTGCAAAAGCAACAGAAGAGTATCAGTGGAACATTTCACAGAAGAAAATGGAAGATGCCGCTAAAATCATTAAGCAGCATGGAATGGTTGTTAACGATTCAACACCTGCTCTTAACAAGGCAATGAAAAAAGCAGCGGCAAAAATAGGCGGAAAATTCTTAAAAAGAGCAAAAGGCAAAGAAAAAGCACTTTTGGAGAAATATCTTAAATGATTGAAAGAATAGGAAAGTGGATAGATAAGCTCTCTGATTACGGGGCTTATCTGTCCTCTGTTTTTATGATTTTCATAGTTGCGCTTATTCTTTTTGAAATATTTTTGAGGACATTTTTCCATACCTCCACGCTTATTTCAGACGAATTCAGCGCATATTTTTTCGTATCCGTTGTTATGCTCGGCTTGTCATATACATTTAAAGAAAACGGACATATTAGAATCACTCTTGTTTTATCAAGATTGAGCAAGAAAACCGAGAAGGTTTTTGATATAATTACATCTTGCATTGCGCTTGTTTTAACAAGTTTCATGTTTTATCATTCTCTGAGAATGGTAATTGACACTTACAAGCTTGATATGAGAGCCGATTCAATAGCGGAAACACCTTTGTTTATTCCCGAGATAGCATTGCCTATTGGTTTTTTTCTTTTTATGTTGCAAATACTTTTTAAAATTATAGGGAGGATTAGAAAATAATAGCTGACCCTTTATTATTGACAATTGTGATATTCGGAATAATGTTTTTATTTCTGCTTTCAGGAGTGTGGATAGGATTTTCACTTTTTATAGCAGGTATAAGCGGAATGCTCCTATACAAGATAAATCTTCCTCCCACTATCTCAATATGGACAAAAATAGGCGGACTCATAGCGAATTCCGTTTGGAACAGCATAAATTCATGGTCATTAACAGCTCTTCCGCTTTTTATTCTCATGGGAGAGATTCTTTTCAGAACAGCAATGTCAACAAGGCTTCTTAACGGACTTGTTCCGTGGCTTACAAGGATTCCTGGACGTTTGCTGCACATTAACATTGTTGCTTGCTCTTTGTTTGCAGCTGTTTCAGGCTCAAGTGCAGCCACCACAGCAACAGTTGGAAAAATCACTCTTAGCGAGCTCTCCAAAAGGGGTTACGACAGAAGCCTTGCAATAGGTTCTCTTGCAGGAGCGGGCACATTGGGTTTTTTAATCCCTCCGAGCCTGATTATGATTATTTACGGAATTTTATCCGACTCTTCAATAGGCAAGCTGTTTATTGGAGGCATTATCCCCGGCTTGGTTCTCGGAGGAATGTATTCTTTTTACATAATGATTGTTGCTTTTGTCAAACCTTCCATTGTTCCCAAAGAGCAGGAAAAATATTCCATTAAGGAACGATTAATTGCCTCAAAGGAGCTTATACCTGTTCTGGGATTAATATTTGTTGTGCTCGGAGGCATTTATCTCGGTTTTACAACACCTACGGAAGCCGCTGCAATAGGTGTGCTCGGTGCGTATATACTGGCAATATATTTTAAAAATTTAACATGGGAAAATTTTAGGTTATCTCTGTTAAATGCCGTTAAAACAACGGTTATGATATGTTTCATAATAATGGGTGCTGCATTTTTATCGCAGGTTGTAGGTTTTGTGGGAATTGCAAGAGCTTTGAGCATGTATATTGCCGGCTTGCATCTTTCACCGTATTTTCTCATTTTTGTATTGGGAATAATGTATCTCATCCTCGGTATGATACTGGACGGAATCTCAATTGTTGTTATGACTTTGCCGATAGTTTTGCCTATAGTTTTAAATGCGGGGTTTTCGCCGCTTTGGTTCGGAATTTTTCTCGTGATAATGGTTGAGCTTTCGCAAATAACACCTCCCGTGGGATTCAGCTTGTTTGTGATTCAGGGGATTTCCGACGAGCCGATAGGAAATATTTTGAAAGCAACTTTTCCGTTTTTTATAATTATGATTTTAATGGTTATTTTGTTAACCGCTTTTCCCGAGCTGGCACTTTATCTCCCTGAAAAAATGATTCACTGATTAGAATTTTTAAGAGCCTATTTACGTTTGTTCTTTGCATTGCGCCTTTTTTGTGCGGAGAGCTCCGTTTTTCTGATACGTATTGACAAAGGAGTAACCTCTATCATTTCATCGTCTGCAATGAAATGTATTGCCTGCTCAAGTGTAAGAGGAGGAGCAGGTTTTAAAATAATATTTTCATCTTTCCCCGCTGCTCGCATATTTGTAAGTTTTTTCTCTTTGCACGGGTTTACGTCAATATCCATTGCTTTGTTGTTCTCTCCTATTACCATACCCTCGTAAACTTCTGTTCCTGGAGTTATAAAGAGCCTGCCTCTCGGTTCAAGGTGAAAAAGCCCGTAAGCAACGGCTTTTCCCTGTCTGTCGGCAACAATTGAGCCTGTAAAGCGGGAAGGAAAATCACCTCTGTATTCTTCGTATCCTTTGAAAAAAGAATTTAAAATTCCGGTTCCTTTTGTATCCGAAAGAAACTCGTCTCTGTATCCTATTAAACCTCTTGAAGGAATATCGAATTCTATCCTGACTCTGCCTGTTCCTTTATTTACAAGGTTGACCATTCTGCCTTTTCTAACGGATAATTTTTCAGTGACAACACCTGTGAAAGATTCGTTGCAATCAACATAAACATGCTCCACAGGCTCCAATTTTTTGCCTCCTTCATACTTTATTATAACTTCAGGTCTTCCCACTCCCAGTTCAAAGCCTTCGCGTCGCATTGTTTCAATGATAATCGCAAGTTGAAACTCACCTCTCCCTTTGACAATGAAGGTGTCTTTTTCATCGGTTTCTTCAAGTTTTATTGCTACGTTTCTCAGTGTTTCCTTATGCAAACGCTCCTTTATTTTCGTTGCCTGAACTATTTTACCCTCTTTTCCCGCAAAAGGAGAAGTGTTTATTGTGAATTTCATTGAAACCGTAGGCTCGTCCACTCGCACCCTTTTTAGAGGCTTGGGATTTTCCGCCTTGCACACCGTGTCTCCTATTTTCACATTTTGAATTCCTGAAATTACAATAATATCACCACATTGAGACTCTTCGGTTTCTTTTAACGTTGTTCCGAAATAAGATTGAATTTTACCCACTTTAAGAGGGATGTTCTCATTGTGCTCGTTTATGCAGATTAAACTGTCATTTTGTTTAACAGTGCCGTTGAAAACTTTGCCTATTGCAAGACGACCGAGATAATCCGAGTATCCGAGGTCGGACACTAACATTTGAAAAGGCTCTCCTTGAGTATAGCTCGGAGGAGTAACCTCTTTTATAATTGTGTCAAGAAGTATGCTCATATCACCGTTTTCGTGATGAAGCTCCCTTTTAACAACACCTTCTCTCCCTATTGCGTAAAGCAGCGGAAAATCAATTTGTTCATCGCTTGCATCCAAATCAAAGAAAAGCTCGTAAATTTCATCAAGAACTTCCTCGGGACGAGCATCGCTTCTGTCAATTTTGTTTATTACCACAACTATTTTCAAGCCTTGAGCCAATGCTTTCTGAAGCACAAATCTCGTTTGCGGCAGAGGACCTTCCGAAGCGTCCACAAGGAGAATTGCACCGTCAGCCATGGAAAGCGCTCTTTCCACCTCGCCTCCGAAATCAGCATGTCCTGGAGTATCTATAATGTTTATTTTTACGTTTTTCCAGAATATGGAGCAGTTTTTTGCTGCAATAGTAATGCCTCTCTCTTTTTCCAGCTCCATATTGTCAAGCACTCTGTCTTCAACTTCCTGATTTGCTCTGAACAGCCCGCTATGCTTGAAAAGACTGTCAACAAGATATGTTTTGCCGTGGTCAACATGAGCTATTATAGCAATATTTCTAATGTTTTCATTGTATTTTTTCATATTTCTCCTTAAAATCAATTTAATTTGTATCAATTGATGAGATTTAAGCGATTTATCAACGGAAGATCCGAGATTAACAAAATCTAACTTAAAACTTGTATCAGGCAGGGACAAACTTTACGCTTGCCCCTGTATTTGAAAATTATTTGAGAATATCCTTAAACTCTTTTTCCACAACATTGAGAACAGACTTTACAAACTCAAAATTATGCACTCCCTTTGATCTGTCGTTTTTAACCGCCATGTATAAACCTGCTGCATGGTTAAACTTTTCTTTTAATGACGAATTTTTTTCCGCTTTTTCTTTGGCTTTCTCATAAAGTAATTCCAATTTTTCCATTCTTGTGCCTATTTCTGTTTTCCATTGAACAAGATTTTCTCCGTATTCTTCATCTCCATCGTGGCATTCTATGCAGGTTTTTTTATTAGGCAGTTTATCAAAAGACTTATGACATTCCGTGCATTCAAGGTCAACCATTACGTCTTCGTCCCCTTTTTGGTCCGCAAGCTTTCCGTGTCTAATGTTATCCTGAACAACATGACATGTGGCACATTCGTCATTAGGTGGACCGTCGTTATCTTCGTGGCATTTAAAGCACACTTTTTTCATTTGTAAATTGTAATTTTTTCTGAAATCCGGGTGTCCCGTGGATTCAAAGTGACATGACTGACATGTTAGCTCTTTAAAATTGTCCATGTGCTCTTTATGTGAAAAATTGTATCCTTTAACTTGGTCCGACGTCATTATATCTTTTAACTGATGTTTTTCCCTGAACTTGGGATTCACAACATAGTCAAGCATTCTGAAATGCAAAAATTCCGTTGGAAGAGTCATTAAATGAGAGCTTCTCCACTCACTGTTAAGCTTGTCCGTGTGGCAAAAAAGACAAGATTCTTCAGGTGCCGCATGTTTAGACGGATGTGACAATATTTCGTCAAGTTCTGCCGAAGAATGAGTAAGCTGAGTGTAAAGGTCTTTGGCGGCTGTAATTTTTCTTATAAAATAGTTTATAACACCGGGCTTGGCATGGCAATCAAGACATTCAACCTCAGCTTTCGAGTGAACGGACTGTTTCCATGTGAAAACCTCACCGTTTGCTCCCGGAACCTGTTTGGGGTGACAGATTGCACAGAACTGAGGCGAACTGCTGTAATGAAGCGCTTCAACCCCTCCGAAAAAACCGACAATTCCCAACAAAACAACAACAATTAAGAACAATTTAATTTTACTGCCTCTTTTCATTGTATCCTCCGTTTTCTGATTTTAATAAAATAATATTTTTTTAAGCTCCTGCCATTAGCCTGAAAGCAAGGGTTTTCAAAGACGAGACAAGAAACATTTGTAAAAAGTAGATTATAAATATAACTATAATAGGTGAAAAATCTATGCCTATTGAATAGGTAAAAGGTAGCATCCTCCTGATTTTGTAAAATACAGGGTCCGTTAATCTGTAAAGAGTTTGAACAATCGGATTGTAAGGGTCGGGGTTCACCCACGACAACAATGCTCTGATTATCACAATCCACATATAAAGAGTAAGTGCATAATCAAGTATTGTTGCCACTGCATTTAAAAAATTTGCAATTATAAACATGTGTCACTCCTCAGGATAATTTTATTCTATTTTAACATAATTGAATTTATTATCCTTTTATCTGTTTTTTCCAGCCTGTAGGAAAAGTAATCTCTGTTATTACAAACAGTGCATTTGTTCAAGTTAAAAATTTGGTTTTTTTCAATGCCGCAATTTAACAGTAATTCCAAGTTTGCTTTTTTCAAATTGAACCTGCTGTTTTTAAAAAATTTTTTGCCTTGCTCTCCAAACTCTTTTAAAAAAGCATTTACCATATCTTTTTTAACTTCATAACATTTTTCGCAAATTGCAGGTCCCATAATAAAATTTAGGTGTTTTTTTTCATAATGCAAATTTTTTAATAAAAAATTAACAACTTTTTCAATGATTTTTTTTGCTGTCCCTCTCCAACCTGCATGGCAGATACCTGTAAGATAATTTTCGGAAGAATAAAAAAATATAGGCAGACAGTCTGCTGTTCTAACTGCAACAGGCAGGTTGCGGACAGTGGAGACTATTGCGTCGCCTTCTTCATTTTTTAACTTTTCCACCGATTCTTTTTTATTTAAAAAAACAAATTTATCGGAATGGGTTTGACGAAGCAAAAAAATATTATCGGCATTTCCAGCATGATTTCTTTTGGTTATTGACATTTCAACGTGCGGGACATCTTTGTCGTAAATTAAAGTTTTATCATACTTTTCCTTAACCGTTAAGTTCATTGTATATTTCCTCCACCGCTTTTACGCCTTCTTCAAATCGGGAAAAATATATTTTTTTATAAAATTTATTATCGGGCAAACGTCCCTTTTTGTATAAAATGTCGTAATAGTTTTTTAAAAGATAAAGAATTACAAAATCAAAGTTTTCCTTTTCAACTTCTTTTTTTAACATTTCAACGTTTTTTCCGCCTATAAAACTTTTCAATGCTTCAATTGGAGCAACAAGCTCTCCGTAATTGTCAAGGGTTTTCAAATAATCTTCTTTTATAACGTTAACCCTGTATTCGTCACTTGTATCAAGCCAAATATGTGGACTTTGATTCATCCTTTCGTAAAATTTTCCGGGAAGAACGCATTTGCCTATGTGCCTGCTCTCTCCTTCAACAATAATTGTTTTGAAATCTTTGTAAATTTCCACTTCTTTGTAGAGCAATGTTTCAAATTTTTTCTGATTAATATCGTCTTTTATGCCAACGCCTCCGAAAACAGAGCCTCTGTGCTTTGCAATGTTTTCAAGGTCGACAACGGGGAGCCCTTTTCTCTTTAATTCTCGAAGAATCATTGTTTTGCCGGTGCCTGTATATCCGTCCACAACAAGAAAATTTTTCCCGAAATTTTCAAAATAGCGCAAAATGAACTGCCTGTATTCCTTATAACCTTTTTCCACTATGAAAATATTTTTGTCACAAACAAGGCTGAAAAAACTTGCAAGGGAATAAGACCTTAACCCTCCTCTTGAACAGTAAAAAACCACATTTTCAAAGCCTTCGGAAATGTCGCTTAAAAAATCTGTAAGGTTTTTAAGCTTTGGAGATACAATTTCCACACCTCTTTTTCTTGCTTCAAAACTTCCTTGCTGTTTGTAAATTTTACCAATAACAGCTCTTTCAGAATCATTTAAAAGAGGCAAGTTTACAGCGTCGGGAATGTGGTCAACGGCGTATTCCGAAGGTGACCTTGCGTCAATATATATTTTATTTTTCAGTTTAACTGTTTCGTTGAATTTAATTCTTTTGATTTTCATGTAATTTCCTTAAAATATTTTGTAGTTCCACCGGCATTCCAATTTCAAATTTCATTTCCGAATTGTTTTCAGGATGAAAAAACACCAGTTTGTAAGAGTGAAGAAAAACTCTGCGCATAACAGGTAATTTTGACCTTTTTCCACCGTAAAGAGTGTCTCCTGCAAGAGGATGTCCTTTTTCGGAAAAGTGGACTCTTATTTGATGAGTTCTGCCTGTTTCAATGTTAATGTCAAGAAGAGTGAATTTTTTGAAAGATTTTTCAGTTTTGTAATTTGTAACTGCAATTTTACCGTTTTTTGCATTAGATGAAAATTTCAGTCTGTTTATAGGATCGCGGCCTATAAACGATTCTATCCTTCCTGATTCGGGATACACTCTTCCGTGCACAAGAGCTTTGTAATATTTTTTAACCTTTCTTTTTTTAAACTGTTCTGATAGATTTATATGTGCAATATCGTTTTTTGCAACAACCATTAAACCCGAGGTATCTTTGTCTAACCTGTGCACTATTCCAGGTCTTAACTCAGTGTTAATCCCTGACAAATTGTCGAGATGATAAAGCAGAGCATTAACAAGTGTTTTGTCAAAATGTCCTGCGGACGGGTGAACAACCATTCCGGAAGGCTTGTTTACAACAGCAATGTAATTGTCTTGATAGACAATTTCCAAACTGATATTTTCAGGCTCAAGGCTGATTTTTTTCGGTGGTTTTAAATTGAATTTTATTTTGTCTCCCACTGACAAAATATAGCTCGGTTTAATATTGCTCCCGTTTACAACAATATCTCCTGACAGAATAAGCTTGGAAATATGTGAACGAGAGAAATCGTTAAAAATATCCGCAAGATACCTGTCAATCCTAATGTTTGATACTATTGATGAAAATTCCGTGTTTTTTAAAGTCATGGTAAATTTTTTTTATGAGTTTACTACATTTGACTATAATTTACAATATCATAAAAACTTAATTTTCTGTTGACTTACTTTTCCGTTTGGTTAATATTCAGGTATGGAAAAGAAACGGCTTGACATACTGCTTTACGAAAAGGCTCTCGTTGAATCAAGGGAAAAGGGAAAAGCATTTATAATGGAGGGAAAGGTTTTTGTCAACAATGTTAAAATTACAAAAGCAGGGACAAGGTTTACCGAAAAAGACTCGATAGAAATAAGGGGTTTGCAAAAGTATGTGAGTAGGGGAGGATTGAAGCTTGAACATGCCGTAAAAAAATTCAGCATAAATATAAAAGATAAAATTTGTATGGATATAGGAGCATCCACAGGGGGATTCACCGACTGTTTGCTGCAAAACGGTGCGGCTAAGGTGTATGCTGTTGATGTGGGATACGGACAGTTGCACTGGAAACTTAGGAACAACAATAGAGTGATTGTTCTTGAAAGAGAGAATTTCAGAACAATGGAAAGGGAAAAAATTCCGGATATAATTCATTTGTCGGTAATTGACGTATCGTTTATCTCTTTGAAGCTAATTGTTCCGAAAGCATTGGAATTTTTACATGAGAAAGGGGAAATTGTAGCTCTTATTAAGCCTCAGTTTGAAGCTGGGAAAGAGCATGTTGGCAAAGGCGGCATTGTAAAGGACCCTGAAATTCATAAACAGGTTATAAACAGTTTATCATCATTTTTTTCACAAATCGGTTTGCAGATTGTAAACATTACTGAGTCACCTTTGCTCGGGCAAAAGGGAAATAAGGAATTTCTTATCTATATGTTAAAAAAATAATTTTAAAAACAGGGTTAAAATGAGTGAAAAAATATTTTTTATAGGATGCGGTCCAGGAGACAGAAAATTAATAACAGTTAAAGGTGAAGAAGTTTTGAAAAAAACGGATATTGTATTTTATTTTCCGCCTTATGAAAAAATTTTTAAAGATTTAATGGAAAAGAAAACAAAGTATTTTTTCTTTGACCATTCGTTTAAAGAGATAATATCCATTATAGAGGAAAACAAGGATAAAACGGTAAGCTTTCTTGTGCCTGGAGATTTATCTGTTTTTTCACCGTTTCCAAGTTTTTTGAATTATTTCAAAAATAGAATAGAAGTGATTCCCGGAGTGGGAACTTTCAGTTATCTTGCTGCAAAATTAAAAAAAATATTGAATCCTGCTGGTAAAATTTACACAGTGTCTTTTTTAAGCACGAAAATGCTTGAAGATAAATTGGGAAATTACAGTTTAAAAGAACTTATACATGAAAAAACAACGCTGATTATCTACATGAATAACCTTTCCATAGACAAATTAACTGAAAAACTTCTCGAAGTTTATACTTGTGATACACCTGTTTATATAGGCATTAACCTCTGCATGGAAAATGAAAAGGTTTATTCTGGCAATTTAGGTAATATTTCGAAAATATTAACAGTGGATATGGAAACGGAAAAATTTGCAACTGTAATTGTGGGAGATATAGAAAACATGCCTTTGAATATTTCCTGGTGGGATGAAAAAGTTGCATCTTACAAAAAAAACATCTAAGAATAATTTTTTGATATTTTTTTTGCTAAATACTCATAAAAATAAAGGCCTTTGTATGAAAAAAAGTCGTTGAATGATTTTGAAAATGGCTGGAATTATTCGTTAAATGTGGCAATGATAGGGAAATATAGAAGCTTAAGATGCCAAAATTACAAGGTTGGGGACATTATATTTTTGAATTAAATATAGCTTTTGGAAAAAATATCATCGACATCTAATACAATATGTAGTATATCTTTTTTATGGATGAGCTCTTTCTAAATTTTCGTGTTTTTTGGCACAATTTTTATTGATTACAAGAGAGCATCCATAATATTCAAGTGGGAAATTGTATTAGCATATTATTTTAGCAAGGAGAATGACCATGGCAATATCAGTTGATGATGCTTACAATTCCGTATATTGTTACGAACAGATGCTGCAAAGCAATGATTCTGCAAATTGTAGCTCAGCAGAAAAGCAGTCTATTTCTGACAGTCAAGCTGCTGTGCAATCTCAGGAAGCAGAGCGTATATACAATGAAAACCAAGGCTCAAACATTGACATTACCGCTTAACATGAGGTGATTTTCTATTTATATTTATAATTGGAAAGCTTTGCACGGTAAAAAATATTTAAAAACTACAAAATGGACAAGCAAGCAAAAACAAATAGTTACAATGGATTCTTCCCCTTCGCGCAGCTCAGGGTCAGAATGACTTTTTGAGGT
>CAZLFW010000135.1:0-4059 GCA_964559045.1 uncultured bacterium | reverse complement strand
AACAACAGTTTTTAATGCGGGAAATCCGAATACGTAAATTCCCACTATTGTGGCAGGCAGCAGAGCTATTATAACGTTGTACATAACGGTATTTACGGATTCTCCGCAATGCACATGGGGTGATGATGTTAAAAACAACTTGTTTTCCATACCGTCTCCTTTTCGGTTATATCTTTAAAAAGGCAAAAATTTATTTATTCTGTTTCGCTTTTCTTATTTCCATTGCTTTGGCTTTGCCCAGTTTGAACATGTGCACAAGAGGTCTTTTCGAAGGGCACACATAAGAGCAGCAGCCACACTCAATACAATCTAGCACATCATTTTTATCAGCTTCCTCGAACAACCTGTTTTCAATTAAAATGCTCATTTTGCTCGGAACAAGTCCCGCAGGACAGGCTCTTACACATGAACCGCATTTTATGCAGGCTTCGTAATCCGTTGCTTTAACAAAATCGTGAGGCAAAGCAAGAATTCCCGAAGTGCCCTTTGTAACCGGAATATCCAGTTTGTATTGTGCAAACCCGGTCATGGGTCCGCCAAAAATAACTTTTCTTGCCATTTTTTTAAAACCTTCGCTTTTATCAATTAATTCCGAGGCAAGAGTTCCTATTTTAACTTTGAAATTTTTAGGCTTTTTAATAGCTTCACCTGAAACAGTGGTAATTCTTTCAATAAGAGGTATGCCGAATCTTATTGCATCGTAAATTGCTGCAACTGTGCCTGCATTCTGAACAACAGCTCCAACATTCATTGGAAGACCGCCTGACGGAACCTCCCTGTTGGTTAATGCTTTTATAAGCTGTTTTTCTCCGCCTTGCGGATATTTAACGGGAAGCTCGACAACATCAAGAACATCATCGGCTACCATTCTTGACATTTTCTCTATACAATCGGGCTTATTCCCTTCAATTGCAATAATGCCCTTTTCAACACCGAGAATCTTCATTACGATTTTAGCGCCTTCTATAATCTTTTCCGGCATTTCAAGCATTAATCTGTAATCAGCTGTAAGATAAAGCTCGCATTCAACACCGTTCACTATAAAAGTGTCTATTTTAAAATCAGGCGGAGGAGAAAGTTTCACATGAGTGGGAAAAGTGGCACCACCCATACCCACTATGCCTGCTCCCTGTATTATATTTAAAAGCTCTTTGGCATCAAGCTCCAAATAATTTTCTCTTTCGGTAAAATCAACTGTTGCATATTTACCGTCATTTTCTATTTCAATCATTGGGGCGGGAAGCCCGAAAGGAGCTGCAACAAATTTATCTATTTTTCTAACTGTTCCCGAAACTGAACTGTGAACAGGTGCTGAAACAAATCCCCCTGCTTCGGCAACAACTTGGCCTGCAAGAACGTAATCACCTGGTTTTACAACAGGTTTTGCAGGTGCTCCTATATGCTGAGACAAAGGCAGTCTGATAAATTCGGAAGGCTCTATCTCTTCTATTTTACTGTTTTTACTTAACTCTTTTTTATCCTCCGGATGAACTCCGCCTTTAAATTCATAAATTTCCAAGTTCATGTTTGTCTCCAAAAAATTTTTTAAATTATGTTAAATAACAATTGCGTTTTTTCGGCACTTTTCCACACACAAACCGCATCCGATACATTTATCCTTATCTACGCTATGCACTTCTTTCACATTGCCGGATATGGCATTAACGGGACAAACCTTTTTGCACAAACCGCATCCGACACAAGGCTCTTCGAGAATTGTGGCTTTGGGTTTGTCGTCTTCGAATAACTCGTGAATAACGTCCTGCGGACAAACATTTGCACATAATCCGCAATTTATACATTTTTTAAAATCTATCACAGCAAGATTGTCTTTTACTGCAACAGCATTAACAGGGCAAATTTTTTCACATTTGCCGCAAGCAATACACCCCGCTGAACAGACTTTTCTCACAGCAGCACCCTTGTCTTTGGAATTGCAGAACACTCTTACTTTTTTATCTGTTTCCACCAGTTCGAGAATGTTTCTCGGACATGCTTTTACACAATTGCCGCAGCCTGTGCATTTGTCTTCGTTAACAACAGGCAGTCCGTCCTCTTCGACTTTAATTGCATCAAAAGGACACGCACTTTCGCATGTGCCAAGCCTTAAACAGCCGTAAGCGCATCCTTTGTAGCCTCCGCCTATAAGCTGCGCTCCGACACAATCCTTAAAACCACTGTAATCAAACTTGTTTTCACACACTTCTTTTGTGCCTGAACATTTAACATAAGCTACTCTTTTAACTCCGGCTTCAGCTTTTACTCCTATTACGGAAGCCACTTTTGCCGTTATGTCATCACCGCCTGCAACGCATTTGTCAGGACCTATTTCACCTTTTACAACTGCTTCCGCATAATTGGAGCAGCCGGCATATCCGCAGCCACCGCAATTTGCCTGAGGAAGCACTTCATTTATTTCTTCAACTTTCGGATCAACATCTACGCTGAATTTTTTGGCAGCTATGCCAAGACCGAAACTTGCAGCAGCGCCAAGCAATCCCAAACTGATAACCGCATAAATCATCATAACTCCTTTTTATAGAATTAATCTACGATTAAATTTTAACCAAACCTGAAAAGCCCATAAAAGCAAGAGATAAAATTCCGGCAGTGATTAAAGAAATAGCCGTGCCCTTGAATACTTTGGGGATATTGGCAAGCTCAAGCTCTTCCCTTAATCCTGCAAAAAGAGTAAGTGCCACACCGAAACCAACTGCCGAGCCAATACTGAACACAAGCATTTCAATAAAATTGTAATTTTTCTGAATATTGAGAACCGCTGCACCGAGGACGGCACAGTTGGTTGTAATGAGAGGCAGAAAAATGCCGAGAGCTTGGTAAAGAGCGGGACTAACCTTTTGGACAACCATTTCCACAAACTGAACCAACGATGCAATAACAAGAATAAAAACAATGGTTTGAAGATATTGAAGGTTAAGAGGGTTAAGAACTGCATACTGCAAAATCCACGTTATTACGGAAGCAACTGTCATAACAAAGATAACAGCCATACTCATGCCTATTGCTGTTTCAACTTTTTTGGAAACACCCAGAAAAGGACATATTCCGAGAAATCTTGAAAGAATAAAGTTGTTTACCAGAACCGCGCTGATAAATAAAAGAACCAATTCACCCATTTTCCCTCTCCATGAACAAAAGTTTGAAAGAGATAAAATATTTAACCGAAATAGTCAAGAACTTTTATTAAAACAGTATTTTATGAAATTTTATATTTTAAAAAAAACTTTTTCTATATGAAATCTTTTCATATATCTTTTATCTTTAAAAACAGTAGCAGCTCAATCATACAGGCTCAAGATTCTACGTTGAATAACATTAATAACAGATAGTTAGAAATATTAAAAACGTTATTTAAGTGGAAAATCATATTATCACGCTTGGTTACAAAATTATAAACAGAGATTGGATATTAATTTCCTTCTTTTTCCAAAAAAAAATAATTTTTCGTTGAAATCGGTATTATGTTTATTTTTTCTTGACTTTTTACCGGTTATTCCTTAAAATATTTTAAGAAAAACAAAAAGGAATTGCAATGAGCCTGAAAAAAGCAGTAACTTCACTTAAAAATTATTACAAGATTCTCAAACTCAATTATTCTATTTACAAATTAAGCAAAAGAAAGAACTCCATTTTTAAAGAATTGGGACTGCTTGTATACGAATTTTACCATGTTGACAAAAGTCTTGTTGAAGATGAAGAAGTTCTCTCATTAATTTCCGAATTAAAAGATATAGAAATAGAAATTGAAACAATTGAAAGCAAAATAGAAAAAATAAGGAACCCTTCAATAAAAGAAAACGAAGAAATAAGCAACGAATTACTGCTGCATCCTCCGAAAAAAGAAGATAAAACGGATAAAGAGGAGAAAAAATGAAAGAGATTGAAAAAGCAGCTAACCTAATATCAAAAGCCGATAAAATAACCGTGTTAACAGGCGCCGGTATTTCAGTTGAAAGCGGGATACCGGATTTCAGAAGTCCCGGAGGGTTATGGGAAAGGTTCGACCCTTTTGAATACGCTCATATAAATTCTTTCAGA
>CAZLFW010000134.1:0-4902 GCA_964559045.1 uncultured bacterium | reverse complement strand
TAATATATTACTCGGAGATTTTAAAAGCGTTATAGAGATATAAATTATTTTTTGGGCCATGTTATACCATTGGGGAAGCTAAGATACAAATTCCCAAAAGCTTTATGAGTTTCGTTGTGAGTTTTTTCAATACTTCTTTTTAGCATAAAATCTCCATATTCTGGATCAATGTATCTATTAACCTTGATAATGGTTTCAATAAATTTTTTAAGTTTTTCCAGTAGAAGTTCATATTTTCTTTTATATTGAAGTTTGCTATTTACTGCTTTAGGTGGAGTTTTAAATTTTTTAACGGTTTCATTGAAAAGAGGGATGAGCATTTCAAGTTCTTTGTATCTTTTTTGTGCAATTAGAGGTTCTGCCCTGTGCATTATGGCGTTATGAAAATAAATCATGTAATCTTCAGGTGTTAGCATGTTAAGAGCTCTGTGTATTTCGAAAATTTCTGACCGTATAGGCACTGAGAGTTCTTTAGACTCTTCCAGTCTGCCTTGTTTGGCAAGTCCTGCTGCTTGCAAAAGCAAACCTTTTATTACTTGCATTCTGCCTATTGTGTTTATGTCTCCATTATTCTGTTGGGTTTTTGATATTAATTTATCCCAATCAATAATTGCTTTTTCAAGCATTATCAAGCCTTTTTCTCTTTCTGGATATTTTTTGTAGGCTGCAATGTATTGTTTGAAATGTAAGTTAAAATTGTTCATCTCCTTGTGTTCAAATGATAAAAAAGAAAAATTGGCGCTAAAAACGTGTTTTCCTGTTAATATAAGAACAAAAAAAAGAATTATTAATTTAACAACGTGCTTATTCATAAAAATCCCCTTCAGATTTTTATTTATCATAAAATAAGAATATATGCAAAAAAATTTTAATTTTTGAAAAAAAGTGTATCATGCAAGTTTAAGGTTGAAAAACAATTTAATAACAAATAGTTAAAATTTTACAAATGTGTTTTAAGCTGGAAATCATATCTCATTTTTTGATTAGAAATATTTTTAATAGGAAGCAATGGTTGAAAAAATTTGACTTTTAAACCTTGTTTCGATAAACAGTAAAGCAGTTTAAGAGTTGTATAAATTAATTAAAGGTTAAATTCGGAGGTTATGGTGAAAAAAGGATTGATAATTATTAATACAGGTAACGGCAAAGGAAAAACAACCGCTGCTCTCGGAGTGGCATTCAGGGCTCTTGGTCACGGATTTAACGTTTGCATGGTTCAGTTTATTAAAGGGTCATGGAAATACGGAGAACTTGAAGCAGCAAAAAAATTCGATAATTTTACTTTGCTTCCAATGGGTAAAGGATTTGTAAATCTCGGAGCAAAAGAGCCGGACAAAGAAGATGTGAAACTTGCAAAAGAAACGCTTGAAAAGGGAAAAGAGGCGATTTTCTCGGAGAAATATAAAATAGTGATACTGGATGAAATTAATTACGCGCTTACTTATAAACTGATTCACGTTAAACAAGTTTTGGAGATTTTAACTGATAAGCCTAATAATGTTCACGTTATTTTAACAGGCAGAGGCGCTGATAAATTTCCCGAGTTAATTAATGTGGCGGATTTGGTTACAGAGATGAGGGAAATAAAGCATCCATATCACAGAGGAATTACCGCTCAGAGAGGGATTGAATTTTAAAGTTGATTTCAGCGTCTGAATCTTTGATGTAAAGAGGGACAACATTGTTTTTTTTGTATTCGTCATAGTTTTCAACTGCAAGTTTTGAGAAATTATGTGCGAAAAGGTTGCCTTTTTCAGCAAACTGCAAAAGCTCCCTACTTTTGAATACTCCGAAATTATTTCTGTTTTTCATTAAAAAACTTGTATCAGCAGAAGAATATTCGGAAATTCTTTTTAAAATACCGTCTTGTTTTTTGAAAGTAGCGAAAAAAATTTCTCCTGCTCGTCCTTCTATAAAAGATACAAACTCGCCCTCTTTTTTGTATTCCGCTGCAAGAGCATCTATTGTTGGAACTCCCACAAGCTCTATTTTCAAAGATTCGGAAAAACCTTTAAGCAGGCTTAAACCGATTCTTATGCCAGTAAAAGAGCCTGGTCCAATGCTTGAAACAAAAAGTTCGAATTCGTCCAATCTTATATTCAGTTCTTTAAGTAGTATGTCTATTGTTTTTAAAACTCGCTGAGAATGGGTTGTTGCCATGTTAAGATATATTTCTCCGAGAATTTCCGTCCCTTTTGAAATTGACACTCCACCTGCGGATGTTGCAGTATCAACGGCAAGAATTAATTTGTCCATTGCTATAAAAACTCTTTTTCTATTATTTCGCTGAGCTCTTTTCTTTTACGCTGTTTAAACTTTTTAACATTGGGATAACCCAATGCAACCACTCCAAAAAACTCGGAATTTTCATGCGCTGAAAGAATTTCTTCCACTTTTTCACGAGCTTTGATAATTTCTCCGAGCCAAACTCCTCCAAGACCCAAAGCTTCAATTGCAAGGAGTATGTTTTCTATGGCGGCTCCAAGCCCCATTATATCTTTTTCTCTGTGATACAAAGATGAGGTATCGAGGAAAAAAGGGATAAGCACAGGCGCTTCAATAAATATTCTTTTATAGTGTGAAAGGTTGCCTATTTGTTCTTTTATTTCTTTGTTTTTTACAATCATAAATTTCCACGGTTGGTTGTTAAGCCCCGAAGGTGCCCATCTTGCAGCTTCTATAATATTGTAAATAATGTTAATGTCAACATCGTCAGGTTTAAAATGTCTGACACTTTTCCTCCCTTTAATAAAATCAAGGAATCCTTTTTCCATTTTTTACCGTCCTCCGGCAGTTTTATAAATTTAACTTTTTAAAATGCAAGTTTTAAAAATAGAAATACGCTTCCACTTTGTCCTCATTCAGAAGTTTTTCAAACTCTTTTAATGATTTTTCGTTAATGGAAACTGAAACAAAATCATACCCCGGTTTAACAAAAGGATTTAATGCATTAATTGCTTCCACGTAAACAGCTTTCCTTTCTTTACATGGAGATGTCCTAACTATGTAGTGCAAAATTTTGCCGTTTTTTATTTTATCAGTTATTTCTTTCATGCTTGCCTCAAATTAAACAGTATTCTTTTGCTTAACATTTGACTTGTAACCACTATGTCTTCAAGTGATAACATGTTTTGCACGCTTGAATCAAATAAAAAATCGAGAGAGCTTTCAAAATCTTCGTCTCCCTCATAATATATAACGGTAATGTATATATTGGGAAATGCTTTTACTCTAAAAGAAAAATCTCCAAGTTCAACTATTTCCGCTCCGAGGTTTTCGGAAACATTTTTTAATCCAGTAGCAGTTAATTTTTCGTTTAATATTGGTAGAATCACTTTTTTTCTAAACACAGGATAGTAATTGAATGCTCCGGGAATGTGTTTGTAACTTACAAGCTCTCCAGAAGGAACAAAAAAATTTTCCGACAGTTCAATATAGTGAAGTATTATTATTTTGGTTACGAGAGATATAACTTTTTCAGTGTCAGATGTGAATTTAAACTCTGGAAAATTAATTTTATAAAAGTGCTGGAACAGTGATATTTTAAATTCAGCTTCACATTTTGACTCATTAACGGATAAAACTTTGGCACCTGCAAATTTAATTTTTTCCAAAAATTTGTTAAAAGATAATTTTTTAAGATTATTAACAGCAATATTAAAAGCAGATTCGTAAGATTTCTGTTTTTTCATAAAAACCCTCTCTTAAAAACTATTTGATAAAATTAACAAATTATGATAGTTTAATTATCATGAAAAGTCAATGGGTAATTTATGAAGAGGATAAAGAGCTTCAAAGGGTTTTATCCAAAGGTTTGAATATCAGTGATATTACCTCTCAAATATTAATTAACAGAGGTTTCAGGGATATTGAAGTAATTAAAAAATTTTTAAATATTAATCTTCACTCGTTGTCTTTTCCTTTGCTTTTAAAAGACATAGAAAAAGCTTGTGACAGAATAATTTTTGCCATAAAAAGAAACGAAAAAATACTTGTTTACGGTGACTATGATGTAGACGGTATTACGTCTGTTTCTCTTTTAATAAATTTTTTTCATGCAATAGGATATCACAATGTCGATTTTTATATTCCAGAAAGACTTATTGACGGTTATGGATTAAACCTCGATATTCTTAAAAAATTCAGGGACAATCATGTAAAGCTTATTATTACCGTTGATTGCGGTATAAGCAATAATGTTGAAATAGAATATGCTTCATCCCTTGGAATGGATGTAATAGTTACTGACCACCATGAACCTCCAGATGAACTGCCGAATGCTTTTGCAATTATCGACCCCAAGCAGAAAAATTGCAATTTCCCTTTCAGAGAGCTTGCAGGAGTAGGTATTGCATTTTATCTTCTTGCAGGACTTAGAATGAAATTCAAAGACATTAATCTTCTCGGCAAAGAGGTAAATATTAACTTAAAACAGTTTCTTGACCTTGTGGCTCTCGGAACCATTGCGGATATTTGCCCTTTACACATGGACAACAGAATTTTGGTTAAATACGGTTTAAAAGAGCTTGAAAAAGGCGAGAGAAAAGGGATTAAAGCTTTGAAACAGCTTTGCGGCATTAAAGAAGGACAAATGAATTATTGGAGCGTTGGGTTTAGAATCGCTCCGAGAATCAATGCAGTGGGAAGGCTGAATAAAGCAGGTCTCGGAGTGGAGCTGTTAACAACGGACAATTATTCGGATGCTTTGAAAATAGCCTCTTTTCTCGACAAAAGTAATTACGAAAGGCAAAAGATAGAAGAAAAAATTTTGAGACAAGCTTTA
Source organism: uncultured bacterium (assembly GCA_964559045.1). GTDB lineage: Bacteria > DYJV01 > DYJV01 > DYJV01 > DYJV01 > CAZLFW01. The sequence continues at coordinate 119 of CAZLFW010000134.1, read as the reverse complement.
AGCATGGTGGAAAAAGCAGGAGGTTTTCAAAACAGGAATTCCATAGTTCTTTATTCTGATTCGTGGCATGAAGGAGTTATAGGTATAGTTGCATCCAAGATTGTGGAAAAATATTATAA
>CAZLFW010000133.1:0-6498 GCA_964559045.1 uncultured bacterium | reverse complement strand
TCGGAAGCGGCACTTGCGGCAATGGATTTATTAAGCAAATATAAAAAAATATCAATTATAACAACAGGTGTTCTTACCCCTGGATACAACAAAAGAATTGCCAAAAACTACGACAAATACAAATATTGCTTCAGAGACTCTTCTGAAATCATAAGAATAGGCAAAGACATTATAAAAGTGTTCAACAAGTTAAAAAACGATTACGGGTTTAATAAAGCCTACATTATGGTTCAGGATGTTGCACATGCGAGAAAAGCCGGAGGCTTTGTCGGTAAGCTCTTAAAAAAAGCGGGCTGGGATGTTTTGGGACAGGAAATTTATCCCACGGGCACAACGGATTTTTCCATGGGTTTGCTTAAAGCAAGAAGAAAAAAAGCTCAGGTTCTGTTTATATGGATGGATATGCCTGAAACAGCCATATTGTTGAAACAGTGGTCAAAAATGAGAATCAAAGCATTGCCTCTCGGATTTATGTCAGCAGCGGAGCAACCGGGATTTTGGAAGGCTTCGAACGGAAAATGTCAATACACCATTGTAGATGTTGTTAACGGAGGAAATGCCCCTTCGAATCTTACTCCTTGGACAATGAAATTTGTAAATGCCTATAAAAAAATGTGGGGACTCGAACCTGAAGGATACGGCACATCTTCAAGCTACATGGCTGTTTACCTGTTAAAAAATGCAATTGAAAAAGCAAATTCCCTTGATACTGACAAAGTTATTAAAGCTCTTGAAGATACGGATGTAATGGGAGTTTACGGCAGAATCAGGTTTGACAAATCGCACATGGTTATTGCATCGGACGACCCTGAAAAAGGAGCTGTGGGATGTATCTTTCAATGGCAAAACGGCAAAAGGACAGTTGTTTTTCCAAAAGCGGGAGCAACAGGTGAAATACTGCTGCCGCCTTGGATGAAATAATTCGGTTAATCTTTTTACAGAAACAGGGGAGATGAAAAAAATATAACAATACAATCTCCCCTTAAATGAAATCGCATAATTTTAAAGGAACCAAAACCATGGACATAATTGTTTACGGTATAATAAACAGCTTTATTCTCGTGTTAATCGCTTTCGGATTCACACTTGTTTACGGGATTAGCAGGCTTCCGAATTTTGCCCACGGTGCAATTTACATTTTCACAGGTTATATTTCATGGATTTTAATTAACAAACTTCATCTCGGTTTTGTGCTGTCATCTGTAGTTGCTCTGATATGTTCCGCATTACTCGGAATGTTCATATATATATTTATTTTGAAAAGAGTAAGAGGAATGACCATGAACGAAATAATTGCAACTTATGCAATAGGAGTTGCTATTATTGAGTTTTTCAGATGGCTCGGATTTAAAGGCTCCACATTTTCAATCCCTGAGGTTTTTAACGGAACTGTTTTCATAGGTGACACTCCTGTTGATATGCAGAGAATTCTCATTGTAGTATTGGGAATAACCGTTATTTCAACAGTGTATCTTTTTACAAAATTTACAAAAACCGGACTTGCTTTCAGAGGGACAGCTCAAGACGAAAGAGCTGCACTAATGCTCGGGATAAATTCAGATGTGATAGGAGCTTTGTCAATGGGGTTCGGATCGGCTTTATGCGGATTTGCAGCTCTTATTATTCTTCCCCTTGGGAACGTGGTTGTGGAAGCGGGTTACAATGCTTTAATATACGCACTTGCAGTTTGTATCATAGGCGGAATCGGTAGCTGGATAGGAACCATACTTGCATCTTTTGTAGTGGGTTTTCTGCAAATTTTAACTGTAATGTATCTTGACCCGAAATATCAAATGGTTTTTACACTGCTGCTGATTATTATAACGCTTATTGTGAAGCCGTCCGGTTTTTTCGGCAAACAAAAGGAGCTGGAAGAAAGGGTCTGATATGAGTAAAAGGAAAGAGAGAATAGACAGAGGGATAAAAGTAAGAGCGGATTCCATTTACCTGCTTTCATCATGGCAGGAAATCCTATATTTACTGTTTCCGAGAATTTTTCTCTACTTTTTTTTCTTTGCAGTTCCTGTTTTGCTCTATGCCAATCCATACTGGCAAAAAGTGTTTGCAATAGTATGTATATATGTTCTCCTCGCAGTGAGTTTTGATTTTCTTGCCAACTTTGCAGGACTGGTTTGTCTCGGAGGAGCTTTTTTCATAGGAGTAGGAGGTTATTTCAGCGGGATTCTCAATTCATACCTTCATATTCCCATATATTTCTCGATTCCCCTTGCAACTTTGGGAGGAGCATTATTTTGCACAGTGCTGTTGATTCCCACTTTATCGTTAAGAGGAGTTTATTTTGCCATAATAACTTTAATGTATCCGTTACTAATGACAAGGGTTATAGAGGCTCTCGATATTTTCGGAGGGACAAACGGAATGCTTAATATTACAGGATTTTCTTCCGTTTATATTGAGCTTTACGTGTTATCGGCAATTACCCTGATATTTATTTTCGGTTTAAGAAGGATAAATTCGGAAGATATGGGAGTTATTATCAAAGCTGTTAAAGATAATGATCAGTCGGTAAAGGCATCAGGAATTAATCCCTCAAATGTGAGACTTATCTCCGTATTTATAGCTTCTTTAATAGGATGTTTTGCAGGAGCGTTTTTAAGCCACATGTATATGTGGGCAGGGCTGTCACTTTTTGCACTTGATTTTTCAATAATTCCCATTGCCGCAACGGTTATAGGAGGAGCGGGAAGCCTTTTCGGAGCAGTCACAGGTGCAATAATACTGGTTCCGTTATCCGAAATATTGAGAGACTTCGGTGCGTTAAGAATAGTGATTTATTCGGTAATTTTAACATTTGTTATTGTTTATAAAAGTGAAGGGATTTTAAATTATCTGTCGAGAAAATACAATCAAACGGAAAGATGGATTGAGGTAAAATGATAAAAATCGAAAATATCACAAAAAAATTCGGCGGACTTACGGCTGTCGACAATGTGAGTTTTTCTTTAAACAAAGGTGAAGTGCTCGGAATAATAGGTCCCAACGGTTCGGGAAAGACAACGCTTATAAATTGCATAACAGGTTTTTTAAAACCGACATCAGGAAAAATATTTTTTAAAAATATTGATATAACCGGAAAAAAACCACACAAAATAGTTAATCTCGGCATTGCGAGAACATTCCAAATAATGAGGCCCTATTACAGTCTGCCTGCATACAAAAATCTAATCATACCTTTAATGTCCAAAAGGGTTAGAAAATTGGGAGGTTGGAGAGGCATCACCGTCCACGGAGACAGAGATACAGTGGCAATTGACATACTTGAGGAGCTTGGATTCGAGCGTGATGCAAAAGTTCCTTACAAACTTGCAGGCACCCTGCCCACAGGGTATCTGAAAAGACTCGAACTTGGCAGAGCGCTTTGCCTTAATCCCGAGCTTTTAATATGCGATGAAATTTTTTCAGGATTAACCTCAAGTGAAATAGCGTCAATTGTTCCTCTGATAAAAAAACTTAATAAAAACGGAATTACGATAATAATGATAGAGCACAGATTGAAAGAGCTTTTTCAGGTGGCAAAAAGAATAGTCGCACTTAGCTACGGAGAAAAAATTGCAGAAGGCTCTCCTGAAAAGGTAATGGAAAACAACAAGGTTAAAGAAGCTTATCTCGGAACCGAAGAAGTATTTAATTAAAACGTTAATACAAAGCGGAGGGATAATATTGTTAAAAGCAAAAGAGTTAATGGTTTTCTACGAAAATATGCTTGCAATAAACAATATTTCCATAAAATGCAAAGCAAAACAGATTGTGGGAATATTCGGAGCCAATAGTGCGGGAAAATCAACTCTTATGTATACTCTTTCGGGAATTATTCTTGATATTGCCAAAAAGGAAGAAATGAAAGGCGGAGAGAGGATTACGGTTTTCGGAAAGATTCAATACGGCAACGAAGACATTACAAAACTTCAACCTTATGAAAGAGCAAGAAAAGGAGTTATTCTATGTCCCGAAAGGAGAAGACTTTTTCCTGAAAGCTCTGTGAAGGAGAATCTCAAAATAGGCGGATACCTTGCAAACAGAAAAGCCTCTGAAAAAACATTTGAATATGTGTTGTCAATATTTCCCGATATAAAAAATTTTTTAAAAAGACCCGCCGGCTTTTTAAGCGGAGGAGAACAGCAAATGGTTGCAATAGGAAGAGCTTTGATGGCACAGCCGAAACTGTTGCTTCTTGACGAGCCTCTTCTCGGACTTAGCCCCGTTTATCAGAAAAAAGTCGTTGAAGCTGTGGTAGCAATAAGAAACGAAACAGGCACAACCGTTATTGTGGCAGAACAACATGCTCGTCCTTTTCTGCCTGTAATTGACTACGGTTATATTATTGAAAACGGTTCCACAGTGCTTGGCGGAGAAAAAGACGAACTAATCAATAATCCCGATGTAAAATCGGCATATTTCGGAGTTTAAAATGTTAATGCAGCCTGAATTTACTTTTTCCGGATTTGAGAATGCAGCGGAGAAATTTCCCGAAAATATTGCAATTGTGTTTCTCGGAGAAAAATATTCATACGAATATCTAAAAAATGCTGTTGACAGTTTTGCAACAGGACTTGCAAATATGGGAATCCGAAAAGGAGACAAAGTAATTCTTTACATAGGAAACTCTCCTCAATGGATTATTGCGAACTTTGCAATACAAAAAATAGGCGCGGCAGTTGTTCCCGTTTCTCCAATATACACGTCCGAAGAGCTGAAATATATGGTTAAAGATGCCAATGTCAACACTGTAATATGCCACGATACCAATTTCGGATATGTTAACGCCGTTGACAATGAAATAAAACTAAAAAATATTATTGTTACCAATATTGCCGACATGGTTTCTCCTTTGAAAAAATTTATAGGTTTCTTATTTGACAAAATACCGAAAGGTTCGTTTTCAAAAAAAGGAAATGTAAAAAGTTTTAAGGAATTGCTAAAATATCCGCCTTCCCCTCCAGTTGCGGATATTGACCCGTATAACGACCTTTCATATATAATGTATACTGGAGGGACCACAGGATTTCCCAAAGGAGTTCCCGGCTCACATATGACTGAAGTTTCATACATCAAAGATGTGGAAGAAAGATTCAACGGATTTATTCGCAAAGGAAACGACACTGTTATAATGGTTAATCCTCTTTTTCATATAATGGCCAAAGGCTTTGCCATTGCCACGGGACTCAATCAAGGAAATAAAATAATATTAATGCCGTTTCCCAATATTGATGCTGTATTAAAAGAGATAGAACGATACAGGGTCGGTTGGTTCCTCGGTGTTCCTACCCTGTTCAGGATGATTCTTGAAAACGACAGACTGGAGCAATACGATTTAACTTCTTTAAAATACTGTTTTTGCGGCGGTGATGTTTTACCCGATGAAATTTTCAACAGATGGGAGAAACTCACAGGCGAACCTGTTTATCAGGTTTACGGTTCAACTGAGATAGGACATTTAACATACAGCCTGTTAACTAAGCGGCCAAGTGCAAAAACTGTGGGAACGCCCCTTCCTTCAAGAAAAATTAAAATAGTCAATCCTGAAACTCTTGAAGAAGTGGCAAAAGGTGAAGTGGGAGAATTGCTCGTTTCTTCTCCCTATATCCTGAACAGATACTGGAACAAACCCGAAGAATCGGAAAAATCTTTTGTAAAGATAAATAATGAAATTTTTTACAGAATGGGAGATTATGTAAAACTAACCGAAGATAACGAAATATGTTTTGTTGAAAGAACAGCCGATATAATTAAATACAAAGCTTACAGGATTTCAGCATCCGAGGTTGAAGCAGCTTTGCAGGACCATCCTGCTGTCACGGGAGCATGTGTAATTGGTGTGCCTGATGCTAAAACAGGTGAAAGAATCAAAGCGATTGTTGTTTTAAAAGAGGATGCCAAAGGTGTTGACGGAAAAGAGCTTATACAATGGTGCAAATCCAAACTTGCACCTTATAAAGTGCCTAAATACGTTGAATTCAGGGATATGCTTCCCAAATCAAAAGTGGGAAAGTTATTGAGAAAAGAGGTAAGAGCGGAAGAAAAAAGAAAAATGATTTAATCAATCCTTAAAATTAAAAAGTTAACGGAATATAAAAAGACCTCCCTGCCTGAAAATAACAGGTTTTCCGTTTTCCACTTTTACTATTGTGGATGGACTTTTGTCGGGCATACTTCCGCTGTTCACTATTATATCAACTTGCCCTTTGAAAATTTCTGTTATGCGTAAAATGTCACCACTGTATTTTTCCTCTGAAATATTGGCACTTGTTGAAACAATTGGAAAATTGACAAAATTGAAAAGATTTTTGATAAAAGGATGAGGTGAAATTCTGCAAGCCACTGTTTTACCGAATATTTTAAAAGAATTTTTAGCTCTTAGAATAAGTGTTAGATTTCCGGGCCAGTATCGGTCAATTAGATTTTGTTCGGTGTTATCGGAAATTTCAACATACTTGCTTAACATGTTCAAATCACCAAAAAGCAAAATCAAGCCTTTTT
>CAZLFW010000132.1:0-2816 GCA_964559045.1 uncultured bacterium | reverse complement strand
CTATCAATCTGTTTCTCTTTTTTAATTTATTACATATAATTAACTATGAACACACAATTTTGAACGTTCTCTATTTTTTTTAACATTTTCACTCTATTCATTTTAAATTTTAATTATCCAAACATAATTTTTCTTGAAAATAGAGAAAAGTTGGTGTATCGTGCTTTATATTAATTTCAGGTTCCCAATTTAAAAAATAGTATAATAACAAATAGTTAAATATTGCCAACGTGATTTTAAAAAGGTCATAACACGCTATAAAAAGGAGCTTTAATGAAAATTGCCGCTATACAGGTTGCACCTTCCTTCAATCAAAAGGAAAATATTCAAAAATGTTTAAATTATATAGATTTGGCGGTGGAACAGGGAGGCAAATTAATACTCTTTCCCGAATTATGTTTTTCCCCTTGGGTAGCAGAAATAATAGACAAAGCTAATTTTAAATTTGCAGTTACAAGAGAGTCAAACGAAATATTTCTTTTCAGACAAAAAGCCAAAGAGAATTCTGTTGTTATTGTTTTACCGTTTTTTGAAAAAGATTCTTTAACCGATATATGTTACAACAGTGCAATAATCATTGACGTTGACGGAGAGATTAAAGGTTTATACAGAAAAATTCATCTGCCACTTATACCGCATTGGGAAGAAAAATACTATTTTAAACAGGGCAATCTCGGATTTCCGGTAACGGAAACTTCCATAGGGAAAATAGGTATACAAATAGGCTGGGATATATTTTTTCCCGAAGTTTCAAGAATACTCACCTTAAAAGGCGCTGAAATAATAGTTTCACCAACTGCTTCCGCATTTTCTTCGCAGCCGCGCTGGTTAAAGACAATTACCGCATCTGCAATTGTAAACACCACATTTATTTGCAGGGTTAACAGAGTTGGCAGACAGAGGAACATAGATTTTTACGGAGGAAGCTTTTGCGTAATGCCTGACGGAGCTTTAATAACAGAACCGGCAGGCGTATCTGAAGGGATTGTGCTTTGGAGTGTTAATTTAAACGAAATACATGAGATTCGCAGATTATTCCCTTTTTTAAAAGACAGAGTCGAAAAAGAATACATTGAATTAATAGGCAAATCATTTGAAAATATAATTTTCGGAGAGAAAAATGACAAATAACATTGAGTCCTGCATGGTTTGTGCATGGCGTGAAAACTGTAAAAAAAAGTTCACAATAAGTGAAGGGGGTTTAAACTGCCCTGATTTTTCAGAAGACATGACATTAAAAAAGAAGCGAGAGGAAAAAGATGAAATCGAGATTACACGAAATATTACTAAACATAGTTAACAATTTATACAATATAAACGAATATATAAATTTCAAAGTGGAAGTTCCCAAAAACAAAAAATTCGGTGATTTTTCTTCCAACATCGCAATGCTCCTTGCATCCAAATTGAAAAAATCACCTGATATAATTGCAGACGAGCTTATAGAACAGCTTGAAAAAGAAACAATATTTAAAAATGTTGAAAAAGCGGGAAAAGGTTTCATTAACTTCCGAATAAAGGAACAAGAATGGATTAACCTGTTAAATAACATTATTGAGAATAAAAATTATTTCTCAATTAATCTCGGTAATGAAAAAAAAGTATTAATAGAATTTGTCAGTGCAAACCCTACGGGTCCTCTGCACATAGGACACGGCAGGGGAGCCGTTCTCGGAGATGTTATTGCCAATCTTCTTAAAAAAGTTAATTTTAAAGTTACAAAAGAATATTATATCAATGATGCCGGTAACCAGATGAATATTCTCGGTAATTCCATTTATTTGAGAGTTAAGGAAATTCTCGGCGAAAAAGTTGAATTTCCTCAAGACCATTATCAAGGAGAATACATTAAGGAAATCGCCTCAGAACTTGTAAAAAAATACGGCAAAGATATTATAGACAAGGATATTTCATTTTTTACAGAATACGGAGTAAATGTTATTCTTCCTGAAATAAAAAAAGACCTTGAAAATTTCGGAATCACATTTGACAGTTGGTTCAGTGAAAAAACTTTGTTTCAAAGCGGAAAAGTGGAATCTGTTTTGAAAAAACTCAAAGAATCCGGTGCCGTATATGAAAAAGAAGGAGCATGGTGGATTAAAGTGGAAGGTGACGACGACAGAGTAATAATAAAAACAGACGGAAGTTACACCTATCTTACATCTGACATTGCGTATCACAAAGATAAGTTTGAAAGAGGTTTTGATATGCTCATTGATATTTGGGGAGCAGACCACCACGGATACATCCCGAGGATTAAATCCTCTGTTAAAAGCACAGGAGAAGACCCTGACAAATTGCACATACTTCTTGTTCAAATGGTAAATCTTTTAAGAAACAAAGAACGGATTCCCCTTTCAACAAGAAAAGGAAAATTCGTAACATTGTCCGAAGTTGTTGAAGAAGTGGGCAAGGATGCGGCAAGATTTATTTTTATGACAAGAAAATACGATGCACAGCTTGATTTTGACATTGATTTGGCTAAAAAACATTCAAACGAAAATCCCGTTTATTACGTTCAATACGCACATGCTCGAATTTGCAGTATATTGAGAAACGCCCAATGTGAAATACCTTCAAAAGCCGAATTGCTCTCAACAGACGATGATACCGGAATTATAAGAAAACTCGGTGAGTTTAAAGATGTTTTAAGCTCTTCTGCAAAAAATCTCGAACCTCATTTAATAACATACTATCTTATGGAACTTGCGGGAGAATTTCATTCGTATTACAATAAAAACAAGGTGCTTGGCAATAAAACGAGACTGATTCTAATATCCGCCATAAAAAAAGTATTGTCGGAAGGATTGGAAATT
>CAZLFW010000131.1:0-10191 GCA_964559045.1 uncultured bacterium | reverse complement strand
AGTTCTTTAAACTTTTCTTTAACAGTCTCTCCTGTTAATTTTACATTAAAACATTCTCCCTTTTCGTCCAAATACCTCGACAATGACCTTAAAAATATTTCAGGTGTTTCAAGAGATACAGCATTAAAATCTATCACAACAACAGGATATTTCTTCCACTCATGATCGGAATTATATATCCATAGTTCTTTAAATAATTCTTTATTACCAAGAAATATATTTTTAAGAGCTGACACAAGGAGTGATTTCCCGAATCTTCTCGGTCGGGATAAAAAGTAAAATTTTCCGCCTGTTATTAAATTATATAACTTTTGTGTTTTATCTACATAAATATAATCTTCTTTGATTAAATTCTCAAATGATGATTCGCCAATTGGAAGTTTTTTAGAGGTCATATTTACAATTTATCAAATTAATCTGATAATTTCAAATATTTTCTTTTTTTATATGCAATTGAGGGCTCGGAATATTCCGAGCCCCGATTATCATTAATCTTTCAATTCAGGAATGTCTTTATACAAATCAAGAGATTCAGGATTTGCAAGTGCATCCCTGTTAGTTACATCTTCACCGTGAATAATTTTGCTCACAGCTATTTCAACTTTTTTTCCGTTAAGAGTGTATGGGATATCATCAACTGCAATTATTTTGGCAGGAACGTGTCTCGGAGTGGTTTCTTTCCTTATTTTGGTTTTTATTGTTTTTACAAGTTCATCGGTAAGCTGATATCCTTCTCTTAAAATAACAAATAGGAGAACCCTTACGTCATCATTAAAACGCTGCCCAACCACAAGGCTGTCTTTGATTTCTTCTATTGTTTCAACCACTCTGTAAATTTCCGCAGTGCCGATTCTCACTCCTCCCGGATTAAGAGTGGCATCTGACCTGCCGTAAATAATAACTCCTCCGTGCTCTGTAATTTCTATGTAGTCTCCGTGTCTCCATACATTTTTATCTTTGTAATATTCAAAGTATGATGATTTATATTTTGCAAAATCAGGGTCATTCCAAAAATACACAGGCATTGAAGGAGCCGGTTTCGTGCAAACCAGTTCACCTTTTTTCCCTATCACCGGATTGCCGTTATCGTCCCATGCTTCAACAGCCATTCCCAATCCTCTGCACTGTATCTCTCCAAGATAAACCGGTAGGATAGGACAACCCAATACAAAACATGAAACAATATCGGTGCCTCCGGAAATAGATGCAAGCAAAACGTCCTTTTTAATTTTTGTATAAACATATTCAAAATTTTCAACAGTAAGAGGAGAACCAGTGGAACAAATTGTTTTAACAGAGCTTAAATCACACTTGCCTTCAGCTTCAAATCCTTCCTGTTCCATAATGGAAATAAATTTTGCACTTGTGCCGAAAACAGTTATACCCACTTCTTCCGCCAGCTTCCATAAAACGCTTATATCCGGATATGCTGGATTGCCGTCATAAAGAACTATTGTGCTGCCTACAAACAATCCGCTCACAAGCCAGTTCCACATCATCCACCCGCAAGTGGTGAAGTAAAAAAGAACGTCGTCTTCAGAAAGATCGGTATGTATTATATGCTCTTTTGCATGTTGAATCAGTGTCCCTCCTGTCCCGTGGCAGATACATTTGGGTGTCCCTGTTGTTCCGGAAGAATATAAAATGTAAAGAGGATGATTAAAAGGAACAGGCTCAAAGTTAATTGTTTCGGCACTATTATCAATAAAATCTTTAAAATGAACAGCATTAGGTATGGAAGAAATATCAGGCTCCTTTTCCGTATAAGGCACAACAACAACTTTTTTTATAGATTTTATTTCGGAAACAACTGTTTTAACCTTTTCAAGTGAATCAAAAGTTTTTCCGTTGTAAAAATAACCGTTAGCAGTAAAAAGAACAGTAGGTTCAATTTGACCAAATCTGTCCATAACACCTTTGAAACCAAAATCAGGAGAACAGGATGACCATATTGCACCGAGACTTGTGGCTGCAAGCATAGCCATTACGGTTTGAGGCATGTTAGGCATAAAACCCGCTACCCTGTCGCCTTTTTTAACTCCTGCGTTTTTTAATGCTTCCGCAAGTTTGGCAACTATGGAATAAAGTTCTTTGTAGGAATATTTTTCAATATCCTGACCTTCTCCTTTAAATATAATGGCTGCTTTATCCTTATCACTGTGCTTTAAAAGATTTTCCGCAAAATTAAGTTCTGCACCTACAAACCATTCGGCACCTGGCATTTGAGTATTTCCAAGCACTTTTTCACAATTCTTTGAAAATTTTATACCGGTGAAGTCTGCGATAGACGCCCAGAAATCCTCCAATTCATTAATAGACCATTGATACAATTCGTCATACGAGTCAAAATTTTTGCCATACTTTTCATTTACATACTCCATGTAACGGGTAATGTTGGCATTTTTCTTTATCTCTTCCGTAGGCACCCATACGGGTTTGTTACAACTCATGTTTCCCTCCTTATTTTTGTATTTGTTATCAATTGTGTTAACCGGTAGTGTAACTAACTTTAATCAGAGATTTTTCCAAAAAATCAATAAATGTTTTTTCCGAATCTTCCAAGATTTTTTCTATAAAATTCCTTTTTCTAACTGGAAATACCAGCTCCGGCTCTCCTTTAATTTTGCAATCTTTCTTTATCATGTCTATTACATCTGTAAAACTTCCGAGAGAATCAACAAGCTTGTATCCAAGTGCCTGCTCTCCTGAAAAAACCCTTCCGTCTGCAATTTTTTTAAGCTCCTCTATTTTAATGTGTCTGTTTTCTGATACAGCCCTGAGAAACTGATTGTATATGTTAAGCACAACATTATTTAAAAGCTCTTTTTCTTCATCAGTTATAGGTCTAAACGGATTTCCCACATCTTTGAATTTCCCGCTTTTTATAACAATTGCTTTTATCCCAAGCTTGTCAAACAATTGCCTGAAATTTGTAAATTCAAGAATCACTCCTATGCTGCCTGTGATAGTGCCGGGATTTGCAATTACTTTGTCACATGCACACGCTATGTAATATGCCCCTGAAGCTGCAACACTTTGCAAATAAGCGTAGACTTTCTTCTTTTTTTTTATTTTTAAAACTTCGGAATAAATTTCTCGTGACGGGACAACACCTCCACCAGGTGAATTAAGTTTAAGAACAATTGCTTTAATATTTTTATCTTTTGCAAATTTTTGCAAATTTTTAACAACTGTTTCACTTTTCCTGATAAGACCTGAAACTTCTATAACTCCTATACTGTTTTCAGGTGTTGATACGGAAATATCCGAAGCTTTTCCGAGAAAAAAAACAGCAAGAAAAAGAATAAAAAAGATTATCAAAAATGTAAAAACAACAGCAAAAAAAATCTTAACCAAAGGATGATTAAAAAATCCCGTTGCCATTAAATAGCCTCGTAAATATAATAAAAAGTCAGTATATACAAAATTATCACAACTATTGAATCAAATCCGAATTTAAAAAACCTTTTATCGCTTCTTAAAACCATGCCTCCGAGAACAATGTTGGTAACTATTACAAACATTATTCCGGTAAAAAGGTTTATTTTGGAAGCATCAAGGTATATGGAGCCGCTTCCTGAAGCATAAAAAATATCCGAAAAACCCAAAATGGAAATATTAAAAAAATTACTTCCGAGGATATTTCCTCCTGCCATTGAAACAGCGCCTATTTTAATAGCAGAAGTGGAAACAACTATTTCCGGCAACGACGTTGCAATGGCAAGAAACAGGGTCCCCACAAACGTAGCTCCCAATCCCGTAATTTTGGCAATTTCGTCACAAGCATAAGTGACACTGATTCCGGAAACAATTATCAAAGCTGCATTTACGCCAAAGATCAGGAACAATTTCGCATTGTCAATGTCAGTCTTTTCAGGTTCGCTTCCTAATTCGTTTTTATCCGCAACAGCACTTTTGTAAAGCAGAAAAGAGCCTATTACGTAAACGGACAATATTAAAACAGTATAAACCGAAACATGATGAAAAAAGATTAAATCTTTTCCAGTTGCAATGGCAATTAAAGAGATTAAAGTAATAATAACTGACAAATTGCCGGTTAAGACATTGCCTCGGTCAAATATCCTTATTTCATTGTTCTTTTTTATAAACACGTCACAAAAACATAAAATTGTCAGATTAAGCAGATTACTGCCGAGAATATTCCCCCATGCAAGGTCAACCTGCTTAACAAGAGAAACGGATGAAACCGTTGTTATCAACTCTGGAAGCGATGTAACCGCTCCCAGTAAAATCACACCTATAAAACCACCGCCAAGTCCGGTTTTTTTGGAAATTACGTCACCGTAATACGAGAGCTTTCTTCCGCAATAAAATATTATTATAATTGAAATACAAAATTGTAACCATACCATATTACAAAGAGAGTATGTCTCCCAATTTCAAAAGAGGTTCATCACCCTTTTTGTATTGCTCAAGCTCTTTCTCCTGTTCGCTTAAAAGAAGCTCCTTAATGCTCAAACCTATTTTTCTGGATTCAACATCAATGTTTTTAATAACAGCTTTCACAGGCTCTCCTGTTTTGAAAATCTCGTTAGGGTCTTTAACCCTGTCAGCGGAAAGCTGGGATATATGAACAAGTCCCTCTATGTCATCGCATAAACTGACAAAAATACCGAAAGATTCGACACTTGTAACAACTCCTTCCACAATGTCTCCAGGCTTGTTATTTGCAGCAAATTTTTTGTAAGGATCTTCGGATAGATGCTTTATGCTCAAATGAAATTTTTTGGCATCTTTGTCTATTTCAGTTACAACAGCTTCTATTTCATCTCCGGTATTATACATTTTTTTAAGGTCAACAAATTTTTTTGTCCATGAAATATCGTTTTTATGAATAAAAGCGTTTTCATCTTCTCCCACATCAACAAACAAACCGAAAGGAGTAATGCTTTGAATTTTACCTTTAACAACTTCACCCACATTGTATTTTTTCTCTATTATTTCCCAAGGAGTTTCCAATATCGCTTTAAGACTCAAAGAAATTCTCTTTTCGTTTTCATTAATGTCTTTTATTAATACTTCAATAATTTCACCTTGCTGCAAAACTTTTGAAGGATGAATCCTTTTTCTCGACCAACTCATTTCAGAAACATGAAGAAGCCCGTCAACACCAGGCTCTAATTCCACAAAGGCGCCGAAATCCTGAAGTGATACAACTTTCCCTTTTACCTTGCTGCCCGGCTGGTATTTTTCAGAAATATTTTCCCAAGGGTCAGGAGTCAAATCTTTTATACTTAAAATAACTTTATTTTTCTCTTTGTCTATCTGAAATACTTTACACTTAATTACATCTCCTTTTCTGAGGAAACTTTTGGCAGATTTAATACGTCCCCAACTGATTTTAGATGCAGGTAAAAAACCTGTAACATCTGCACCAAAATTAATAACAGCACCTTCATCTTTGACAAAATCAATTTTTCCTTCAATAATCTCACCTTCGGAAAGCTTAGAATAGATAGCTTCTCTTTTTCTGTTAAGAGATTCTTCGAGAATGGATTTTCTGTCAAGAACTATGTTAAAATTTTTGTCTTCAATGCTAATTATTTTAAAATCATAATACCTGTTAATGAAAAAATTAATATTTTTTACAGGCTTAACATCTGCAAGAGAGTAAGGCAAAAAAGCTTTAAGACCTTTCAAATCCACTTCAAAACCGCCTTTTACCTTTTTTGTGACAAATCCGTTTATTACGTGTCCGCCTTCGTAAAACTCTTTGATTTTAGTCCATGCAAGAAGTTGCAGAGCTCTTTTTCTCGACAATCTAACTTTACCGAAACCATCTTCCTTATTAATCACGTAAACATCAATTTCATCTCCAGGTTTAACCGTTATCTCTCCGTTTTTATCTCTGAATTCTGACAAAGGGATAAAGCCTTCTGATTTGAAACCGATATTAATCATAACTCCCTTATCCTGAACTTCAATTACCTTGCCCTTAATTATTGAATTTTTTTCAATATGCAGCTCTTCAAGACTTTTTTCAAATAATTCTTTGAAACTGTCCTCGTCTGCCGTTTCAACAGGAGCTACTTCAATCTCCTCTACGGCATTATTGCTTTCCTCTTGAATTTCAATATTATTTTCAACCGTTTTTACATCATCCATTATATTTTTATCCTCCTTTTGTTTTTACCTTTTAATAATTCTTATGCTGTTATCATAATATTTTTTTTTATGCAAATATTTATAAAATAATAATTAATAATTAAATTTTATTTGTTTTTTCCATGTCTTATACAAAACCAAATGTAAAATACAACAGCAATTTTTTTAACAAGTGCTCTTATTTACGGAGTCATTTTGAGGGCTTTAGCTCGAAAGATCTCTTGATTCAAGGTTGGGTTTAGTATAAGAAGATAAAGTAATTTTCAATATGATACATTCCCTGCATTTTTACGTAAAAAACCTTTTATTTTATCTCTTTTATTTTATCAATCACCTCTGAAATTATAACATCAGGCGTAGACGCTCCTGCGGTAATTCCAGCAATTTTTTTGTTCTCAAACCACTCCTCTTTAATTTCAGAGCTATTTTCCACATGAAAAGTGTCATTATTGACAACTTTGCAAATTTCAAATAATCTCTTTGTGTTTGCACTTTGTTTTCCCCCGATTACAAGCATTATATCAACATCTTTAGCCACTTCCAAGCTCTCTTTCTGTCTTCTTGAAGTTGCATTGCAAATGGAGTTAAATACTCTTATTTCTCCTTTGTTTTTCAGGAGTTCTTCACTAATTTCCAAAAAATTTTTAATGTCTTGAGTAGTTTGAGTTACCACACCTATTTTGTTTTTTCTCTTTAATTTTTTTACTTCTTCGGCTGAAGATATAACAGCACTGTTTTTTTTATCCGCAAAACTCGAAATGGCAACAACTTCGGGATGATTTTTGTCACCCACAATAACGACAAAATATTTTTCAGACGTGAGCATGTCAACATAGCTATGAATCTTTTTTACAAAAGGACAAATTGCGTCAATAATAACATTGTTGTTTAAACGCAGTTTTTCGAGAATCTCTTTTTTAACTCCGTGAGACCTTAAAATAACAATGCTGTTGTGAATATTCAAAATCTCTTTTTCATTTAAGATAGGCTCTATGCCTTTTTCTTTCAAAGTATTAACAACGTAGTTGTTATGTATTATTTCCCCCATTGTATATATTTTTCTGTTGGAACAGCTTTCAAGAGATTCCACGGCAAGATTAGCGGCTCTTTTTACTCCGAAACAAAATCCCGCAGATTTTACAAGCTTTACATCCATACTATCTCCCTCAAAAAAATTTCTTATAATCCTTTAAGTTTATTTTTAATTTTCTGATATATGGCTAATCATTTCACTTACAACTTCTTGCAAACTTAAATTGGAAGTATCAATATAAACCGCATCATCCGCTTTTTTTAAAGGAGACATTTCACGGGTGGAATCATTTCGATCTCTTTCCACAATCTCGTTATAAATGGTTTCAAAATCAATATTTTCTCCCTTTTCGACAAGCTCTTGATACCTTCTTTCAGCTCTTACCTTAGGAGAAGCATCCAAAAAGAATTTATACTTTGCATCCGGAAAAATAACCGTGCCTATATCTCTACCTTCAAGAACGGATTTCCTCTTTAAGCCTATTTCCCTCTGCAAGGTTCCCAATATTTCTCTTACAAAAGTTTTTTTCGAAATATCCGAAGCAAGCATACTAACTCTGTTTTCATATATTTTATCCGTATAATCGGAGTTTTTGAAAAGTATTCTACCTCTCTTAAAATCAATATGTTTTTTGGCTTTTTCGCAAAAATCCTTAATTTTCTCTTCATTGTGAAATATTCCGTTTTCATCGGCAAGCAAGCCTATCAACCTATACATTGCACCTGTGCTTATATATTCATATCCCAGTCTTTTGCCAATCTCTTTGGCAACACTGCTTTTTCCCGCACCTGAGGGTCCGTCAATGGCAATAACGTCAATTTTACTCATATTACGCTCCTTTTGTTTCAAAAACAGCTTTTTCAGTTAACTCGCATATTATATGTATAACAGTAATATGAACCTCCTGAATTCTCGGAGTGGAAGAAGAATTAACAATTAGCGGAATATCACAAAAATTTTTGGCTGCTCCTCCGTCTTTTCCCAATAATCCCACATTAAAAGTCCCTATTTTCATCCCGGCTTTAAATCCTTCTATAATGTTGGACGAATTTCCCGAAGTGGTAATACCCAACAAAATATCTCCTTCAGAAGCAATCGCCTCAACCTGTTTTTTGAATATTTCGTCAAAAGTATAATCATTCCCTATACACGTTAAAACAGAAGTATCAGTGGACAGAGATATTGCAGGCAACGGCTTTCTTTCCATTAAAAATCTGTTTATAAATTCACCTGCAAAATGCTGTGCATCCGCTGCACTTCCACCGTTACCCATTATTAGCACTTTTTTCCCTTGTTTTATTTTTTTAACAATTTCATTAACCGTTCTCTCAAGCAATTGCAAAAACGTTCTGTCATTTAACACACTTTTTTTAGTTTCAATTGATTCTTTTAAAATTTTTTCAATCAAAGCATCCTCCCGACAATATAATTTTCCACTAAAATAACATTTGCAACATCTTTAACTATTTATCATTAAAGGGCTCTAAAACCTTTAAATTTTATATTGCATAATACTTAAACAAGCACTTTTGCAAGTTTAAGCAGTCTGTAATCAAGTAATTTTTTAGTGGCAAGAACTTTTTCAAATGAAATAAACTCAACTTTTCCATCCCATAAGCCTACCATTTCTCCGCTTCTTCCGCTAACCAGTCCGTCAACAGCCATTCTTCCCAACCTGCTTGCAAGGATTCTATCAAAAACCGAAGTATAGCCACCCCTTTGGTAATGCCCTAAAACAGTGATTCTCGTCTCGTATCCAGCAAGATTTTTAAGCTTTCTCTGCACCGCATATGCACTTGCGGCACCTTCTGCAACAATAATTATACTGTTTGTTTTGCCTGCTTTATACCTTGAATACAGCAGATCTCCCAGTTTCTCAATATCGTATGGAATTTCAGGAATCAAAGCTGCTTCAGCTCCGCTTGCTATTGCAGCTGCAAGAGCAAGATAACCGCAATTTCTACCCATTACTTCTACTATAAAAGCCCGCTCGTGAGAAGATGCCGTATCTTTTATACAGTCAATTGCGTTTACAATTATGTTCAGCGACGTATCCACTCCTATTGCCATGTCTGTCCCGTATATGTCATTATCAATGGTTGCAGGCACACCCATAACGTTGATTCCCATACCGTGTAAAATGTTAGCTCCCGTTAGCGAACCATCACCTCCTATGACAATTAAACCGTCAATATTTTCATCCTTTAGTATTTTTACCGCTTCTTCCTGCCCTTTATCTGTTTTAAATTCTTCACACCTTGCAGATAAAAGAATTGTCCCTCCTCTCTGCAAAATACCGCTTACTTCCTGAGAATCCAAGGAGATAAAATCCCTGTCAAGCAGTCCCGAATAACCTCTCCGAATGCCTACAACTTCCAAGCCTTCGTGCAAAGCAAATCTCACCACTGCTCTTACACAAGCATTCATACCGGACGAATCCCCACCACTTGTCAACAGCGCTATTTTTTTCATCTTGACCTCCTTTACGGAATAAAAACAACTTATACCAAAATTTTAAATTTATCAAATCAAATTTTTCTTGAAATATTTTTTAAATTCTGATACACACCATTTCTCAAATAATTTGTGCGCCCGTAGCTCAGCTGGATAGAGCAACGGACTTCTAATCCGTAGGCCAGAGGTTCGAATCCTCTCGGGCGTGCTCCTTTATTAACTTGCCTGTTATATTTCACTTCAATGATACGCGTCCGTTGGATAATGGTGTGTAATAAAAAATATACCTGATTAAACGCAATGACTTAAATATAGTTAATTTTATGCTCTCAATAACATCTGCAATATTTTCAAGCAATTGCCATCAAAATTTTTTGCTTTGGTAAGTTTTGGATTTTTTTGACATTAACATCCTCACACTGAAGTTACCAGCGTATTTCAAACTTGTTTTTGTATTATAAGACCTTTGCACGGTATTTCTATTAATATGGTAGATTTTTCATTTAATATTAATAGTTTATGGATTCTTCAGTCGCTACGCTCTTTCAGAATGACCTCAAAAAGTCATTCTGAGCAAA
>CAZLFW010000130.1:0-13985 GCA_964559045.1 uncultured bacterium | reverse complement strand
TAAATCAGTATAAAATAACAATAGCTAATGAGATAAAAGGTGGAGAAGGTTTTTGGGTAAATAAATAAATATCGTATTTCGAGTTTCGATATTCAGATTTAATTTAGGATTTAAAGGGAGTATTAAAAATTCTGTATCAGTTCCATATTTATAAATCCCTTTAACATAAATTTAATTCTTTTTGTGTATCGGCATTATCCAATTTTTATTCACATTCATTATTCCCATATACAATAACTTTAACAGACTAAAAATCATTACAAAAAAATAAAATTATAAAATTTCTATTATTAATCCATGTAACGTTTTCTCTTGAAATAATATCTTAATACTGATAATTACAACAAAAAAACAGAGGTGGTTTGTTGATATTCGGCAAAAACGATGCTGTTCTTATAACCGACCCGTTAAATGTATTTTATCTCACAGGATTTACAGGGTCAAACGGTCAGGCTGTTATAACCAAAAAAGGAAAAAAATATTTTTTAACAGACTCACGTTACAAAGAACAAGCAAGCAAAGAGGTTAAAAAAAATTATACGGTAAAAGTTTATCGTAAATTGGAAGAAACATTAAGAAACATTGTAAATGAAGAAGGCATTGTCAAACTCGGTTTTGAGTCTAAGCACCTTACTTACTATCAATATTTTTTTTATTCCCGCAAACTTGGCATAGAACTTTTGCCTCTTGATTCACCTGTTGATAAATTAAGAGTAAAAAAGAAGAAGCGTGAAATTTTAAGAATCAAAAAGGCAGTTGAAATTGCAGAAACAAGTTTGCAAAAAGTAATACAAAATCTTTTTGCAAAAAATATTACAGAAATTGAATTTAAGCTGCTTCTTGAAAACGAGATGATAAAAATGGGTGCCACTGAGCCTTCTTTTCCCACTATTATTGCCTCGGGAAACAGAAGTTCTCTTGTGCACGGCACTGCTTCACATGTCAAAATTCGCACGGATTCGGTTATTGTCATTGATTTCGGTGCAAAATACAAAGGTTACTGCTCTGATAAAACAGTTACTTTTTTAAATAAAAAAAGTTGCAAAGAGATAAAAGATGTCTATACTATAGTAAAAGATGCCAAAAATTTTGCAATTGACAGGATAAAACAGGGAGTAAAAGCAGCGGATATTGACAAAATTGCTCGGGAACACATTGAAAAAAAGGGCTACGGCGATTTTTTCATGCATTCACTTGGACACGGAGTGGGAATAAACGTGCATGAGAGCCCAGTAATTTCTTCATTGAGTGACGATATTCTCGAAAGTGGCATGGTATTTACCGTTGAGCCTGGAATATACATTAACGGACAGTTCGGAATAAGGCTTGAAGATATGGTTTTGGTTAATGATACGGGAGTTGAGCTTTTGACAAATCCTGCGGAAAATTTTGATTTCGGAGAGTTCATCTAATGTTTACAGGGATTATTGAAGAAGTAGGCACTGTAAAAAGTATTGTTAACAAAGGCAATTCTCTGTCTCTTACAATATTATGCAATAAAATTTTAACTAACATTCATAAAGGCGACAGTATCGCTGTAAACGGAGTTTGCCTAACGGTGACTTCCTTTTCCGGCTCCGAATTCAAAGCTGATGTTTCTCCCGAGACTTTTAAAATAACCAATTTAAAATTTTTACAACCTTCTTCCAAAGTGAATCTTGAGCCTGCTCTCACTTTGTCAAAACCTTTGGGGGGGCATATTGTCAGCGGACATATAGATTCAGTTGCAAAAATTTTATCAATACGCAAGATAGAGGATTTTTTAAAAATAACAGTTGGAATTTCTTCTGAACTGAGAAAATATATGGTGCAGAAAGGCTCTGTGGCAATTGACGGAATAAGCCTTACAATAAATGAATTGAATGATATTGATTTTAATGTTATGATAATACCTCATACAATTGCAAATACAACACTTGTTTTAAAAAAAGAAGGAGATTTCGTAAATATAGAAACGGATGTTATTGCCAAATATGTGGAGAACTTTGTATCTGCATACAAAGGCGGGGATAAAGGAATCACCGCTGATTTTTTGGCAAAACACGGATTTTACAAATAAACGGAGATTGGGGGCACAATGAGTGAAGAGAGAATAGCACAGGCAATGGAAGCTTTCAGAAAAGGCGAATTTGTTATTCTTGTGGATGACGAAGATAGGGAAAACGAAGGTGATCTTGCCATTGCCGCTGAGAAGGTTACACCTGAAGCAATTAATTTTATGGCAAAATACGGAAGAGGCTTAATTTGCCTTGCCATTACGGAAGATAAAGCGGACAGTTTAAACCTTCCGCTTATGGTTAATGACAACAGCTCAAAATACGGGACAGCTTTTACAGTTTCAATAGAAGCCAAAAAAGGGGTTACCACCGGCATTTCCGCTCATGACAGAGCGGTTACAGTGCAAACCGCCATTAGAGACGATGCCAAGCCGGAAGACCTTGCAAGACCGGGACATATTTTTCCTTTAAGAGCTAAAAAAGGCGGAGTTCTTGTTAGAACGGGACAGACTGAAGGTTCAGTTGACCTTGCAAGGATTTCCGGAATGAAGCCTGCGGCAGTAATTTGCGAAATTATGAATGAAGACGGTACAATGGCAAGAATGCCTGAGCTTGAAGAATTTTCCAAAAAACACAATATACCTATTCTTACGGTTGCCGATATTATAGAATACAGACTGAGAAAAGAGATACTGGTTCACAGAGTCTCAGAAGCTGTTATACCTACAAGCTACGGCGGTGATTTTAAAATTATACTTTACGAAAATGAAGTTGATGATCTTCAGCATATAGCTCTTGTAAAAGGTGATGTTGCAGGAGACGAGCCTATTTTGGTAAGAGTTCATTCCGAGTGTTTCACCGGAGATGTTCTCGGCTCTCTGAAATGCGACTGCGGAGATCAGCTCCATCATGCAATGAATATTATTGCTCAGGAAGGCAAGGGTGTAATTGTCTACATGAGGCAGGAGGGACGAGGCATAGGCCTTGCAAACAAATTAAAAGCATACTGCCTGCAAGATAAAGGCATAGACACAGTTGATGCAAATCTTGAGCTTGGATTTGCTCCTGATTTGAGAGATTACGGAATAGGAGCGCAAATTCTTGTTGAGCTTGGTATTAAAAAAATTCGTCTTATGACAAATAATCCCAAAAAACTGAAAGGCCTCGAAGGTTACGGGCTTGAAGTGGTAGGTAGAGTGCCCGTTGAAATTGAACCTAATGAGATAAATTACAAATACCTTCAGACCAAAAAAGAAAAAATGGGGCACATGTTGTCATTAAATAAAAACGGAGGAGAGAAATGAACCTTTTTCAAGGTGATTTAAATGGTAAAGGATTGAAAGTGGCGGTTATCACAAGTAGATTTAACAGTTTTATAACTGAGAGGCTTCTTGAAGGAGCCATTGACGCACTTGTGAGGCACGGAGTTGAAAAAAACGATATAGATGTTGTTAAAGTTCCCGGAGCTTTTGAAATTCCTCTTATTGCCAAATTTTTAGCTGCAAAAGATTATAGCGGTGTAATCTGTCTCGGTGCCGTTATAAGAGGCTCGACACCTCATTTCGATTATGTTGCGAATGAAGTTGCCAAAGGGATTGCCCAAGTTTCTCTTGAAAATAAAAAACCTGTTATTTTTGGAGTATTAACCACCGATACTATTGAGCAGGCAATTGAAAGGGCGGGGACCAAATCAGGAAACAAAGGATATGATGCAGCCATTTCTCTGATAGAAACGGTAAATCTTATTAAAGAGCTATGAAGCATAGAAGAAAAGCACGAGAGTTTGTTTTAACGATATTATACCAATACGAAGTGGGAATGTCTGAAACAGTGCAGGAAAGCTTCCAGAGGCATTTGGCTCAATTTCCTATAAAAGAAAATATTGAAAGTTTTGCACGGATTCTTGCGGAAGGAATTTCCGAAAAGTGGGATTTCCTTAACGAGAAAATCAGCATGTATGCCACAGGTTGGACATTGGAAAGGATTTTAATACTTGACAGAAATATTTTGAGAATTGCACTTTACGAAATGTTTTTCATTGATGACATTCCTTATGTTGTATCAATAAACGAAGCAATTGAACTTTCAAAAATGTTTTGCGATGACAAATCAAGAATTTTTATAAACGGAATTCTTGATAAAGTTTTAAAGAAAGAGTTGGATGGAAGAAAAAGCACTCTGCATAATAATAACAAAAAATTCAAATCCTCTTAAAGGAGTTTTAAGTTTCTACAATTTTTATTTAAAAGGCGAAATATCAAAACTCATATATCAGAATAAAATTAATTTGAATTCAAAAGAAAAAATAATACTTTATAAAAATGAAACATGCAAAATGTTTCCTGAAAAAATAATTTTTTTTCTGAATTTTTTTGAGAATGCGGAAGAAAAAATAAGAGAAACGCTTGAAAGTTTAAAAATAACCGAAAGTTTTATTATTAAACAAGAGGAAAGCAATGGCAAGAAAGCTATCTAACTTATGGGAAAAAATCCTGCTTTTTCAAGACAGGATGGACAAAATCATAGAAAGCATAGACAGCGAATATACCACTTCTTACCTTATGCTCTCATGCGACATAATTGAAACTGACAAATATATTTTAATTAAAATAGATGCCCCGGGAATCGAGAAAAACAGTATAAATATTTTTTTTAAAAAGAACCTGCTTATTATTGAAGCGGTAAAACAGAAAGATTATTTTTCAGAATGCAAATATATAATTGCCGAGAGAAGATTCGGACAATTTAAAAATATTATAGAGATACCTGAAAATTTTGACATCCGTTCAATTGATTACTATATTAAAGACGGTGTTATTACAATAAAAATCAAAAAAACAGAGGAGGTTTAATTTGGAAGAAAGCCTTGTGAAAAACAACGAAGAATTTAACATTCCGGAGGAATTACCGCTTTTAACAGTTAGAGACGTGGTAATTTTTCCTTATATGATAATACCGCTCTTTGTAGGGAGAGAGTTCTCCATTCAGGCAATTGACGAAGCCTTATCCAAAGACAGGCTTATATTTGTTTCAGCTCAAAAAAATGTTAACGACGAATTTCCCAACAAAGAAAATATTTACAGTATAGGCACAATAGCAATGATAATGAGAATGCTGAAACTTCCAGACGGAAGAGTGAAAGTGCTTGTGCAGGGAATTTCAAAGGGAAAGATTAAGGAGTTTATTCAGGAAAAACCTTTTTTCTCGGTAAAAATAGAGAAGTTGGAAGAAAAAAAAGTGGCTGAGCTCACAAACAAGCAGGAAGCACTTCTCAGGGACGTTAAAGAAAAACTTGAAAAAATGCTTACTCTCGGAAAAATACTTTCTCCTGAAGTTGTTATGATTCTCGAAGGGATTAACGATCCCGCAAGACTTTCCGAGCTTGTTGCCGCTAACATTGGAATGAAAGTAAGCGAGCTTCAGGAAATTCTGGAAACAGACTCTCCAATTGAGAAACTTGAAAAAGTTCATGCAATTTTAAGCAGAGAAGTTGAAATTCTTGACATGCAGGCAAAAATTCAGTCAAAAGCAAAGGAAGAAATGAATAAACTGCAAAGAGAATACTTCCTTAGGGAACAGCTTAAAGCAATTCAAACTGAATTGGGAGAATCAAGCGACAAAGATGAAGAGATTAATGAATTCAGAAAGAAAATCAAATCGGCGAGAATGCCTAAAATAGCCAAAGACGAGGCTCTTAAACAATTGAACAGACTTGAAAAGATGCATCCGGATTCTGCTGAATCAGCAGTTATCAGAACATATCTCGAATGGATGACAGAGCTTCCGTGGTCAAAATTGACAAAAGACAACCTTGACATTAAAAAAGCCAAAAAAATCCTTGACGAAGACCATTACGGACTTCATAAGGTAAAAGAGAGGATATTGGAGTTTCTTAGCGTAAGGCAGCTAAAAAAAGATTCAAAAGGTCCTATTTTATGTTTTGCAGGGCCTCCCGGTGTGGGTAAAACCTCTTTGGGTAAATCAATAGCCCGTGCATTGGGGAGACAGTTTTACAGAATGTCTCTTGGAGGCGTAAGGGATGAGGCGGAAATAAGAGGGCACAGAAGAACGTATATTGGAGCTTTGCCGGGTAGAATAATACAGGGGATAAAGCAAACAAAATCAAAGAATCCCGTTTTTATGCTTGATGAAGTGGATAAAATCGGGATGGATTTCAGAGGTGACCCTGCTTCGGCACTTCTTGAAGTATTGGACCCCGAGCAGAACAAAGAATTTACAGATCACTATTTAAACGTGCCTTTTGACCTTTCAAAAGTAATGTTTATTACAACTGCAAATTTTATAGACCCTATCCCTGCTGCATTAAAAGATAGAATGGAAGTAATAGAAATTTCAGGATATACCGATGAAGAGAAGCTCCAAATCGCCAAGAAATATCTTTTGCCGAGACAGATAGAGGAAAACGGATTAAAAAAAGAAAATATAAAAATAACCAATGGAGCCATTTTAAAAATTATCAACGAATATACAGCAGAATCGGGAGTTAGAAACCTTGAAAGGGAAATAGGCTCTGTTTGCAGAAAAATAGCCAAATTAATAGCGTTGAAAGAAGGGGACAAATTCAACGTAAATGTTAGAAATCTTAATAAATACCTTGGTCCTCCAAAATATCTGCCTGAAGATGACTTTGAAGAAGATAAAATTGGAATTGCAACAGGTTTGGCATGGACTCAATACGGAGGAGAAATACTTCACATAGAAGTAATGCTTGTGGACGGGGCAGGTAAACTTACTTTAACGGGACAGCTCGGTGAGGTTATGAAAGAATCGGCTCATGCCGCATTAACATATACGAGAAGCAAATCGGGATTTTACAATATAGACAAAAAATTATTCGAGCAGAAAGACATTCATATTCATGTGCCAGCAGGTGCCATTCCCAAAGACGGACCCTCCGCAGGTATTACAATTACAACTGCTATAGTATCTGCATTTAGCAAAATCCCTGTAAAAAAGGATGTGTGTATGACAGGAGAAGTAACTTTAACAGGGAGAGTTCTGCCAATAGGAGGCTTAAAGGAAAAAAGCCTTGCAGCTTTAAGGGCAAAGAAAAAAATTATTATAGTTCCTGATAAAAACAGAAAAGATCTTGAGGAAATTCCCAAAAAAGTTAAGGAAAACCTTAATTTTATATTTGTAAAACATATGGATGAAGTTTTGAAAGTTGCATTGAATCATGAACATTGATTTGGATTTTATAAGTGAGATTCGTTATTTTAAAGAAATCTCCTCAACTAATGACATAGCTCTTAAAAATTACAAAGAGAAAGAATTCACCGTTTTTGTAGCTGAAACTCAGAATAAAGGCAGAGGGAGAAACAACAGGAACTGGTTTTCTCCCTCAGGGAAGAATCTTTATTTTTCTTTTATTTTGCATCCTTTTATTGAAAAACAATTTTTCACTTCACTACCCGTTTATGCGGCATATTCTGTTTTTGAAACGTTAACACCACATTTATTCGAAAAAAACATAAAAATCAAATGGCCTAACGATATCCTTGTTAATGGTAAAAAAATTTCTGGAATTTTAATTGAAGTAAAGGAAAAAGCAGTTATAATCGGTATCGGCATCAATGTGAATATGGAAAAGTTTCCTTGTTTTGAAACAAATACTCCCACTTCCATGTTATTGGAAACAGGAAAACATTTTAACAGGGAAACTATTTTAAAAGAATTTTTCATAAATTTCAAAAAAAATTACGATATTTTCTTAAAAGAGAAAAAGTTAGCCGATAATGTATTGAGACAAATAAATTATGCTCTTTATCTTAAAAATTCTTTTGCAACTGTTTGTTTTAGAAATACGGAACAAAGAACAGGCAAAATTATTTCAATAACTCCCGAAGGTTTTTTGAAGTTAACGGGATTTACAGCAGTTGCAGGTGATGTATTAAAAGTTAGAAACGGGGGAATTAACATAAATGAATAAAAAAACCTTTTCAACCAAATACGGAATTAAACTTATTGTTGAAAAAATTCCCGATGTAAACGTTGTTTCAATTTTTTTGTTGTTAAAACGGGAAGTTGCAATGAAGCAAAAGGGAAAGAAGGAGTTTCCCATTTCCTCGAGCATATGCTTTTTAAAGGTAACAAAAAATTTTCATCTCTTGAAATAACCGAAACAATTGAAGCACTCGGAGGTTCGATTAATGCTTACACTTCTCTTGATGAAACAGCTTATTACGTAAATATTTTAAAAGAGAACTGGCAAAAAGGCTTTGATGTATTAGGCTCCATGGTTCTTGAACCTCTATTTGACGAAAAAGAATTTGAAAATGAAAGAAAAGTTATAATGGAAGAGTTAAAAGGTGGGGATGACAATCCTTTCAAAGTGCTCACAGACGAGACTTTTAAAATTTGTTTTAAAAATCACCCTTATTCCAAGCCTATAATAGGTTTTGAGGAAAGCATTAGAAATTTAACAATTAATGATCTAATAGATTACTACGAAAATTTTTATATACCGGAAAATATTTTAATAGTTGCAGTTGGAGACATTGAGCCTGAAGAAACGGCAAACACAATTGAAAAATTGTTGGAAAATTTTTCAATATCAAGAAGTAAAAACAATCCTGTTTTTCCTGCAAATAATATTATAATTTCGGAAAATTTCGAAACCAAAGTGATAACTCGCGACGTAAACCAAAATTATATGAATGTCACGTTCCGTTTCCCTGGAGGGTATTTTAAAGAATTTCCGGAAACATACATATTATGCTCTTTACTGGGAGAATTCAACAATTCTCCCCTTAAAGAAACGTTAAAGGAGCAGCTTAGGCTTGTAACCGAAATAACGTCTTATTTTTACGTATGCAAAAATTATTCGCTTTTTATAATAAATGTTTTGTTTCCCGCCTCAACATCTCCTGAAAAAGTTTCTAATAAAATTCTTGAAGAAATAAATAACTTTGGAAAAAGAAAAATAACATACGAGCAGATTTACAAATCAATAATCAATCATAAAGCAGACATAATTTACAACAAAGAGAGCGTTGCAAATGAAGCGAGAAACATTGTGTTTTACGAGGTTATTACAGGTGATTGTGAAAACGAGGAAAAATTTTTAAAAGCAATAGAAAAAACAGATGAAAAGAAAATAAAAGCGGTTTGCAAAAAATATTTTAAAAATCCCGTAATTACACTGGTTACTCCTTATAAAACAGAACTGAAAACAACACTTTCCTCGAGAAAGGCTCATAAGCGTTTTTCAAGCAAACGCAGATTAATAAAATTGGATAACGGCATAAGGCTTATAATGGAAAAAAACACTCGATTACCCATTCTTACGTTTAATGCTGTTGCACTTGGCGGATTAAAATTCGAAAATTCTGGGAATAACGGGATAACATATTTAATGGGGAATCTTCTTACAAAAGGTAGCAGAAACCATTCGAAAAAAGAGATTTATGAAAAATTCGAATTTTATTCCGGTGCAGTGGAAGCATTTGGAGCCAAAAACAGTTTTGGCATTCAAGGTATGATTCTTGACGAATTTTTTTATGACAGTTTTAAAATCATAAAAGATGCAATGCTTAACCCTTCTTTTCTTGATACTGAAATAGAAAAGGAAAAAAATATTATATCTGAAAAAATTATTGCTGAAAACGACGACCCTGCAACTGTTGCTTTGAAAAAATTTTACGAAATTTTATATTCAGGCAGTTATTACGGTATGCCTCTAAAGGGAACCATTGCAAATCTGAAAAAGTTAAAAAGAGAAGACATTGTATCCCATCACTTGAAACTTGCTAAATCTGAAAATCTTGTTTTCGGTGTAACAGGCAACATTAACGGTAGCATCATTGACTTTCTTATTTCCGAATTAAGCGATATCCCGCATGAGACTTTTGAGACAAAACTGACTCCTTTGCAACCTGTGCAAAAGAGAAACGAATTTCAAGGTAGAATTAACAAAAATCAGTCTCACATAATTTGCGGCATATCGGCACCACCTGTATCACACGAAGATTCGGTTAAATTAACATTGCTTGAAACAATACTCGGGAATCACAGCGGTAAACTCTTTTGTAAATTAAGAGAAGAGCTCGGATTATGTTACTCCACATCCGCCTTTTATATGAAGTCTCCTGAAACAGGTGCTTTTGGAATGTATATTGCCACTTCTCCCGAAAATGAAGAAATTGCTGTTGAAAAAATAAAAGAATTAATAATTGAATTGCAAAAATACGGAATTTCAGATATTGAACTGGAAAAAGCCAGAAATTACATTAAGGGCAGGATGGAAAATTCCAAACAAAAATTTTTAAATATTAACACGAGAAACGTTTATAACATATTATACGGACTCGGAACAGACTATGACGCAAAATATTTGGCAATGCTTAACTCAGCAACAAAAGAGCATATTAGGGAAACAGCGGTTAAATATTTTGATTTTGACAAAATGACTTACATTACATATTCAAACAGAGGAGTCTGTTAATGCCCGAATTAAGGAAAGATCCCATTGTTGGTAGATGGGTTATTATTTCGTCGGAAAGAGGCAAAAGACCGGTTAAAAAGATAAACTCTTTTTTTGAATCCGAAAATACCGAATTTTGTCCATTTTGTGAAGGCAACGAGAAATACGCTCCCAATGAAATTTTTGCAATATCTTCCGTTCACAGGGAAAAGGACACACCTGGCTGGGATGTAAGGGTTGTGCCTAACAAATATCCCGCTCTTCAAATTGAAGGAAATATTAACAAAAGAGGTATTGGACTTTACGATGTTTTAAACGGTATAGGAGCACATGAAGTTATAATAGAAACACCGGAACACAACCTTACAATGCCTCAGATGACACCTGAGCATATTAGAAAAATTTTGGTTACTTACAGAGAAAGAATAAAAGATTTGAAAAACGACATAAGGTTAAAATACGTTTTAATCTTTAAAAATCACGGCAGAGAAGCAGGTGCCACACTGGAACATTCTCACTCTCAACTGGTGGCGCTTCCCATACTACCCAAAAGAGTTCACGAAGAGATGCTCGGAGCTAAAAAATATTACGAATACAGAGACAGATGCATATATTGCGATATACTGGCTCAGGAGCTATATTCGCATGACAGGATTATTATTGACGAGAGAAATTTCATAGCTCTTGCTCCTTTTGCACCTCGCAAACCTTTTGAAACTTGGATTATCCCCAAAAAACACTCTGCCCATTTCATGTGGATAACAGAGGAAGAGCTTTCCTCTCTTGCGGATATACTGCTTGAGGTGCTGAAAAGAATTAACCTTTCTCTCTCAAATCCTCCTTTTAATTTTATTTTACACACGTCTGATTTTAGCAATAGTGAAAACGATTATTATCATTGGCATATTGAAATAATGCCTGTTTTAACCGCAACTGCGGGATTTGAATGGGGTAGCGGATTTTATATTAATCCAACATCACCGGAAGAAGCGGCAAAATTTCTAAAAAACGTAAGATTGTAGTTTTCAGAAATTAAATTGTTAAAATTCAAAAGAAATTTCTTGACAACGGCAATAATTTTGTTTAATGTCTTTCTCCTTAATAATAGCAACGGAGGCAACGGATATGTATGCAATTATAGAAACAGGCGGAAAACAGTATAAAGTTTCAAAAGGCGACGTTATAAAGGTTGAAAAGCTTAACGGAGAAGAGGGAAGCGATTTTGAATTCGGAAACGTTCTTCTCATTAATAACAACGGTGAATTATTGTTGGATCCCCAACAGCTTGAAAACGCCAAAGTGATTGGTGAAATACTTGAAACAGCCAAAGATAAAAAAATTATTGTTTTCAAATTCAAAAGAAGAAAAAACTACAAAAGAAAAAAAGGGCACAGACAGTTTTTTACAAAATTAAGAATCAAAGATATAGTAATGTAGGAGGTTAGGCATGGCTCATAAAAAAGCAGGCGGAAGCAGTAAAAACGGCAGAGACAGTATAAGTAAACGACTGGGTATAAAGAAGTTCGGCGGTGAACCTGTTAAAGCTGGGAACATTATAGTGAGACAAAGAGGCACAAAAATACATCCAGGAGCAAACGTGGGAGTAGGGAAAGACTATACTATTTTTGCACTTATAGACGGATATGTTCAGTTTGAGAGAAAAGACAAAAAAAGAAAAAAAGTTAGCGTTTATCCTGTTAATGCAGCGTAAAATTTTTTAAAAAAATACTTTTATCAAGCCCCCTTTATTCAGGGGGCTTTTTTGTTTGAGGAAAAATGAAATTTGTAGACGAGTTGGAAATTTCGGTAAAAGCGGGAAAAGGCGGAAACGGGTGCGTTAGTTTCAGAAGAGAAAAATTTGTGCCCAAAGGAGGTCCTGACGGAGGTAACGGCGGGAGAGGCGGACATGTTTACATTATTGCCACCTCACAAATATCGACTCTTTCAGATTTAAGATATAAAAAACTGATACAGGCTCCAAACGGTGAAAACGGCAAAGGCAAGGACAGATACGGTAAAAACGCTTCCGATGTATTTATAAAAGTTCCTGTGGGAACAATTGTAAAAGATAAAGAAACAGGTAAAGTATTATTTGACCTAACCGAAGACGGAGAAGCGGTTTTGATAGCAAGAGGCGGAAAAGGCGGCAGAGGGAACATGCATTTTGTAACATCTACAAGGCAATCACCACGCTTTGCCGAAGAAGGAGAAGAAGGAGAAGAGAAAAATTTGAAACTGGAGCTTAAGCTTCTTGCGGACGTGGGGCTTATAGGCTACCCTAATGCAGGAAAATCAACTTTTATTTCAGTTGTTTCAAATGTAAAGCCTAAAATATCAGATTATCCTTTTACCACTCTTACTCCTAATCTCGGAGTGGTAAATGTTGACGAGAGCAGGAGTTTTGTTATAGCGGATATACCTGGACTAATAGAAGGAGCTGCCAATGGTAGAGGTCTCGGAATTCAATTCTTAAAACATATTGAAAGAACAAAAGTATTGGTTCATCTCATAGACATATCTCCTCTTGAATTTGAGAGAATTGTTACCACTTATGAAAACATAAGAAAAGAACTTAATAAATTTGATAAAGCCATATCTGAGAAACCTGAAATTGTATGTTTAAGCAAAGTGGATATTGTTGAAAAAAATGTATCAGAAACTTTCACGAAAAAGCTGGAAGCATATCTAAACAAAAAGGTTTTTCCATTGTCGTCTGTATCAGGGACAGGTATAAA
This sequence comes from uncultured bacterium, assembly GCA_964559045.1. GTDB lineage: Bacteria > DYJV01 > DYJV01 > DYJV01 > DYJV01 > CAZLFW01. The sequence continues at coordinate 810 of CAZLFW010000130.1, read as the reverse complement.
ACCGATTATAAAAGAAATTTTAAATCTTATATAACCTCATAAAAATCTAATTTTAATCTAATCTTCTTTTATTTAAAAACAATTTAAACATGGTATTGAATTTGCTTATTATTGATTTGAGAAAATTTTTAGGAGTGAATTATGAATCATGCAATTTATACCGGAGCGGCAGGAGCCATAGCAATGGACAAAAGGTTTGACATGATAAGTAATAATCTTGCAAACGTTAACACCACAGGTTTTAAAAAGCAGCGTATTTCATTCTCGGATATGCTTCCTTTGGAAGACAAATCAAATCCTGCCGTAACCAATAAAAATTTTCCTGAGAATATCAGACAAGGGGTTTTTAATACATATCCTTTTGTGAATGAAGTTAAAACGGATTTTTCCCAAGGGTATTTAAAATCAACTGGAAACGAACTTGACCTTGCAATAAGCGGAGAAGGTTTTTTTATGATAAAAGGGAAAGGTAACAATGTAAAATTCACAAGAGACGGGAGCTTTACGCTGAATAGCAACGGTTTTTTGGTCACCAAAAAGGGAGAACAGGTGCTTGATCTTAAATATAATCCCATAAAGTTACCTACAAGAGATGTTGAATTTGTAAATATTGACGAAAAAGGGAATATTTACGTAAACGATGCATATACCGCCAAAATAGCGGTTATGGATCCTGATAAAACAATGCTCAAAAGAGCAGGAGACAATGAATATATTTTAAACAATAGCAATATTAGACCGAGAGAATGTGAAAACTTTTCAATAGAGCAAGGATTTCTCGAAGGCTCCAATGTAAACATAGTCAAAGAA
>CAZLFW010000129.1:0-11801 GCA_964559045.1 uncultured bacterium | reverse complement strand
AATAATACAGTTATTTATAAAATTCAACCGAAAACTTTTCAAAAACAGTGTTGTATACGAGAATATCAATAATAGGTTTTGCAATATTGAAAGAGAGGTTTATCAAGTCTATCAAGATAATCTGAAATATTTTTTCAAAATGTTTTCTATTTCCGATATAGCGATGAGAGTTATGTGTATTTATAGTATCACTGTTTAGTTAATTTATTGTGTTTATTTTTGTATAAATCGCAGTAAAAAACAAAAAATTTATCTTGACAAATGAACATAAGTTCATTATATTAGTTTTGAACATAGGTTTAAAAAGGAGAATTTATGAGGCCCAAAAAAGAACGAATAGTATCTGCACCGCCAAAGGTTTTGGTTTTCAAACCTGCTGGAATTCCGGCAGCAGCACTTGAGAAAGTGCAGTTGACAATTGACGAGTTCGAGGCTGTAAGGCTTGCGGATTTTTACGGATACGACCAAGAAACCTCAGCAAGGAAAATGGGTATTTCAAGACCTACTTTTACGAGGTTAATTGAAACAGCGAGAAAAAAGATAGCTGATGCCATAATTAACAGTAAGGAGCTTGTGATAGAAGGAGGAGTAATTCATTTTAAAAACAATATTTTCAGATGCAAGAGATGCGGAGAAACATTAAAAGTGGACATAATGGAAAGCACTCCTGAGGCGTGTCCCAATTGCGGGAGTTCGGATTTTAAGAATATGGCGGAGCATCTTGGACACGGCGGATGTTGCAGAAGAAGATTCGGTTGGAGATAATTTTTAAAAACGAGGAAAGGAGGTGTTGTTATGCCAGGATTTGACGGAACAGGTCCAATGGGAAGAGGACCCTTAACAGGAGGAGGTTTTGGTCCCTGCGGAAGAGGATTGAGAAGAGGAGTTGGCAGAGGAAGAGGCTTCGGAATCGGAAGAGGCAGAGGTTTCGGTTACAGAAGAACAGCTCAAAATTACAATGTGGAGTCTGAGCTTGAAGTTTTGAAAAGAGAGAAGGAATTAATTGAAAAGGAAATTGAAGCCATTGAAAAAGGTTTGTAAAGTTCAAAGAGATTTATGCCGGGCATGATAGCGTTCAATGAACCGTCATGCCCGAAGCTTAGGTTAAAAACCGAAAGAGGTGAATGATGAAACAGTTAAGAATAGCAGTTGCAAGCGGAAAAGGCGGAACAGGCAAAACTTTTTTTTCAACTAATCTGTATCATACTTTAAAAGATAAATATAAAATGTGTCTTGCCGATCTTGACGTGGAAGAGCCTAACTCAGGTTTGTTTGTTAATGCTCAAAATAATATTAAAACCGAAAAAGTGTATAATATTATTCCGAAAGTTGATTCGGAATTATGTGTTTTATGCGGAAAATGTGCGGAATATTGCGAGTTTAATGCTATTTTTGTTACCAAGGAAAAGTGGTTGGTATTTAAGGAGCTTTGCAAAGGCTGCACTGCATGTATAAAACTCTGTCCCGAGAAAGCATTAAAGGAGGGCAGAAAAGAGATAGGCACAATATCTTACAATGAAAGAGGATTCATGGAGGGCAGGTTAAAGCTGAAAGAGCCTATTGCCGTGCCTCTTATAAAACAGGTGAAAGAAAAGTCTGCATCAGAGTATGCAGATGCTGATATTATAATATACGATTCTCCGCCTGGAACCACTTGTCCTACAATTGCAGCAATGAAAGATAACGATTTTATAGTGCTTGTGGCAGAGCCGACACCTTTCGGATTCAATGATTTTGTTATTACTTATGAAGTGTTGAAGGAGATGGATGTTAAATTCGGAGTTGTTGTGAATAAACACGGCATAGGAAATAACGAGCTTGAAAATTTTTGCGAAAAAAACAATATAAAAATTTTGTCAAAAATACCACACGACAGATTTATTGCGGAAAATTATTCCAAAGGTGTTCCTGTAGTTTCGGTTAACGGAGAATTTAAAAAATATTTTGTGGAAGCCTTTGAAAATATACTTCGAATTACAGGCTAAAATAAGAGGAGAAAAATGAAAGAAATTCTAATATTAAGCGGTAAAGGCGGAACGGGAAAAACATCGGTAACATGTGCTCTCGGTTTTTTCGTCAAAGAAAACGACGTGCTTGTTGACTGTGATGTGGATGCAGCGGATATGCATATACTGTTGAATCCGGATTTTTCCGAAAAACATGAATTCCATTCGGGAAAAGAATGTGAAGTGGATGAAAACAAATGCACTTTGTGCGGAGTATGCGCTGACAACTGTCATTATAACGCAATATCGTTAAGTGAGAGAAGTGCGGTAATTAACAAAACGGAATGTGAGAGCTGTTTGCTGTGTTATCGTTTGTGTCCCGAAGATGCAATTAAAGCAGAGGATTCACATTGCGGGGAGTATTACGTTTCCAATACAAGGATAAACAGGATGCTTGTTCATGCGCGATTGAAATCCGGAGCTGACAATTCCGGAAAACTTGTATCCACTGTGAGAACTCTTGCCAAACAAAAGGCAAACGAATCGGGAGCCGATTTGATTTTGATTGACGGTCCTCCGGGTATAGGATGCCCTGTAATAGCCGCAATGACAGGAGTTGGCTTTGTTGTGTTGGTTTCGGAGCCAACTGTTTCCGGTTTCAGCGATTTGAAAAGGATAGTTGAGTTAATAGCCCATTTTAAAATAAAAGCGGGATGTATAATTAACAAATCAACTGTAAATGAGGAAATAAAAAAGGAGATAAAAAGTTTTTGTATGGATAATAATGTGGAGCTTCTGGGTGAAATTCCTTATACTAAGAAATTTTATAAAGCTCTTGTTGAAAAAAAATCGGTTATTGAAACAGATGAGAATTTAAAAGAGAAATTTAAAGATATATGGGAAAAAATAAATTCAATAATTAAATAAAACCAAAAAGGAGGAAGAAAATGATAATAGGAATAACTGTTTCGGAAAAAAAAGAAAATTCGGTTGTTGACCCTCGATTCGGCAGGGCTGCGTATTTTTTAATTTACAACGATGCCACGGGAGAGAAAAAAATCATAGACAATTCACAAAATCTTAACGCTCCCCAAGGTGCGGGAATTCAAGCTGCACAAAACATTTTAAAAGAGAATATAGAAGTGTTGCTGACGGGAAACGTGGGTCCCAAGGCATACAACCTTCTTGCGGATGCAAATGTAAAGATTTATACAGGTGCTTCTGGATTGACTGTTGACGAAGCAATTGCGGCATTTAAAGAAGGTAAATTGCAGGAAGCATCAGGTGCAACCAAACCAGGACATTGGTAAAATTTAAGTTTTAAAAAAAGTTTGTAATTAGACGAATTTTGTTGTAAAGGAAGCAGAATTTAATTTGGAGGAGATTAGTATGAACAGCGGACATCAACAGCAAGACAATACTGAGCAAATGAAAGAAAATCTTTCGAGAATCAAAAAGAAATATATAGTTTTAAGCGGTAAGGGCGGTGTAGGCAAAAGCACTGTCAGTGTTAACATTGCAGTTGCATTAAACCTAATGGGAAAAAGAGTCGGTATTATGGATGTGGACATTCACGGTCCTTCAATTGCCAAAATGACAGGCATTTCAGGGAAAAGGCTTGAAGTTAACAAAGACGGCAAACCCACCCCTTTGAAAATACGGGATAATTTTTATGTTATGACAATTGCTTCTCTGTTGGAATCGGACGATACTCCCGTTGTGTGGAGAGGTCCCGTTAAAATGACAGCAATTAAACAGTTTTTAAATGATATAGAATGGCCGGAGCTTGACTATCTTATCATAGACTGTCCTCCGGGCACAGGAGACGAGCCTTTAAGTGCGGTGCAATTAATAGGAAAGGTTGACGGCTCCATAATTGTTTCCACTCCTCAGGAAGTTGCTTTTCTTGATGCAAGGAAAACAATTAATTTTTCAAATATGCTTAAAGTGCCTGTTGTGGGTATTGTTGAAAATATGTCGGGATTCAAATGTCCGCATTGCGGGGAGGTAACTGAAATTTTCAAATCCGGAGGCGCTGAAAAAGCGGCAAGAGATTTTAACATCCCGATACTTGGAAAAGTGCCTTTTGAAATTGAAATGGTTCAAAGCGGTGACACCGGCGAATTTTACATTGAAAAATATCCGGATAGCGAAGGAGCAAAGGTTTATAAAAAAATCGTTACCGAGCTCATTTCAAAAGAAGATGAAACTTCTTTGCTGGACAATGAAGGGAATGACGTTTGCTCGTCATGTTCCTCTTCAAGTTGTTCAACCTGCGCGTCAAATCCGAATGAAAAATCCGGAGGTGAGACAATGAAAGTGGCAATACCATTGGCAAACGGTAAATTATGTATGCACTTTGGACATGCCGAGCAATTTGGAATTTATCATGTTGAAAACGGCAAAATAGTAAAAGGTGAATTTGTTACTCCGCCCCCTCATGAGCCCGGAGTAATCCCCAAATGGCTGAATTCTCTGAAAGTAGATGTTATAATTGCAGGGGGTATGGGCTCAAGAGCACAGCAGTTTTTCTCGGAGTTTGGAATAAAAGTAATGGTTGGAGCGCAAGGAGGCGAGCCTGAGCAGCTTATAGAAGAGATGCTAAAAGGCACTTTGCAGCTTGGAGCAAATGTGTGTGACCATTAATAATAAAACCTTCCCTTTTTGGGAAGGTTTTTGTTTACAAAGGACTTGGTAGTAACGATACCGAGATTAGCGACGGTTTAACTTGAAAATCGTATTAAAACCCAAATTCCTTCTTTGTCTCATTGTATGGTGCATTCTATGTGAAATAGCATCACCGGGGCATGGATTTTACCTGCTTTCTTTTGTCCTTTTTATCCCTTTCTTTTATGTATTAACGATTTATCCCGATAAATGGCTGCAAACAGCATTAATTTTCGGTTTTTCATACAATTTTATCTATTTCAGATGGCTTTGGTATCCTTTTCAATACACTGAGATGCCTGTTCTTTTGGCATTTCTTGCTGTTGCAGCAATGGCTTTTGCATTAACTTTTTTTCTGATTTTTTTTGCTTGGGTTTTTGTTAAAATTTTCAGATTCAAATATATTTTTCCCACCGCTGCTCTTTTTACATGCTTGGAAATTATAAAAGGCATTATTTTTACCGGTTTTCCTTGGGGAGATTTAAGTTATAATTTTGCTTTTAACAAATCTTTGATTCAATTGGCGTCAGTTGGCGGCTCCTATCTTATTACTTTTTTTATTTTTCTCATTAATTTGCTTGTTTTCAATGCTTTTTTGCATAAAAGCAGAAGATTTGCACTATCTGCATTATTCGTATTGTTAATGTTTTTGCTTTTCAATGTAGTGTTGCTAAGCTATTCACATGAAAACGGAAAAAAATTTAAAATAGCCGTTATTCAAGGAAATATTCCTGAAAAAATGAAGTTTGACGAAAAGAATGCTGAAAAGATTCTCAATGTCTATATGAATGAGACATTAAAAGTTGTTTTGAAAAAGTCTGACCTGATAATCTGGCCAGAGTCGGTTTATATTAAATTTCTTTCCGAGGATAAAGATTTGTCGGAAAAATTTTTCAAATTTCTCAACAGTGTTAAAATACCCCTGATTTTGGGAATTCCAAGCGTGGATTTCATTAATGATGAAAAATACGAAATATACAACAGCCTTTATTTTTTTATTAATTCTTCTCAATATTTAAGGTATGACAAAATTCATCTTGTGCCTTTCGGAGAATACACTCCTTTGAAAAAACTTTTCTTCTTTGTTAACAAAATTGTCCCTGGAGAGGATTTTTCCAAAGGGAAAAATCTTGAAATATTAAAATACAACAGGTTTAAAATAGCTCCTTTAATATGTTTTGAGGGAATTTTTCCTTTTCAGATAATGAGGCTTTGTAAAAAAGGGGGAAACATACTGGTAAACATTAGCAATGAAGCTTGGTTCGGGAAAAGTTCCGCACTTAAACAGCATCTTGCGGCAAATATTTTAAGAACAGTTGAAAGCGGAAAATATTTTATAAGATGTGCAAATACAGGTATCAGTGCCATTATAGAGCCTAACGGAAAGGTTAAAAATCATTTAAACCCGTTTGTAAAAGGTGAAATTATTGAAGATGTTAATCTGTGCGACAACTTGACATTTTATCACAAAGCAGGTTACCTGATTAATTTTTTCTATTTTATTTTTGCGTTGCTACCTTTTTTGAAAAATTTGTTTACAAATATTTTGCTTCCGTAATTGATGTTGACTTTAACTTTAATTTGATATATCCCAATGGAAATATTGAAAAAATACAGAAGAGGTTGTAATGAAAGAGAGACTCAAAGAAATTATAAAAAAATACTCTTACGAAAAAAGAGAAGTTACCCTTGCTTCCGGCAGGAAAAGCAATTTTTATTTTGACGGAAAGCAAACCACTTTAAATGCCGAAGGTGCATATTTGGTGGGAAAATTAATGTTTGATATTATAAAAAATCTTCCCGTTAAAATAGATGCAGTTGGAGGTCCTACCATTGGTGCTGATCCCATTGCTACATCGGTGGCACTTGTTTCATTTCTTGAAAAATCTCCTGTTAATGCTTTTATTGTGAGAAAAGAGCCTAAGGGGCACGGTAAAAAGCTTTGGATAGAAGGGAATAAAAACATTGCTAAAAACAGCGTTGTTGCAATAGTTGAGGATGTTATTACCACAGGCGGCTCAATAATGAAAGCGGTAAAAATAGTCGAAGATGAAGGTTACAAAATAGGCGCTGTTGTTGTTTTGGTTGACAGGGAAGAAGGAGGCAGAGAAAATATTGAGCAGGCGGGCTACAAATTTTATTCTGTTTTGAAAAAAAGCGATATTATTTAGCTGAATAAAATTACTTAAATAATTTTATATAAAATGCTTTTCTTCCGATTATGCTGTCAAAGTTCTGTAGCTTTTAAAGTTTGTTTTTTTATAATATTTTGTTGTGCAGTTTTCCGCTTGAAAAGGTTTTGTGCACTTTTAGAAGTTTTCATTAAAATAAAATTTTTTTAAATCTTGAAAATGAATTTTAAAGTTTGAGCTTGTAGTATTTGACAAAATTTTAAAAATAGATTAATGAGTGAATATTCATTCAAAAAGACCTTTGCACAGTGTTTTTAACTGTTGCTAAAATTTTGCTATTTTTTATTGTGCAAAGGTCTTTCAAAGATTAAGAGTTAAGGAGGATGTGATGCAATATTCTTTTAATGAAGAGCAAAATATTTTAAAAGAGACTGTGAGACGAATTGCAAAGGAAAAGGTTGAGCCTGGGGCATTGGAAAGAGATGAAAAGGGTGAATTCCCATGGGATATGGTTAAAATTTTAGGAGAAAACGGTTTGTTCGGAATAGATTTTCCCGAAAAATTCGGAGGCAGCGAAGCTGGGATGCTTTCTTTTTGCATAGCAGTGGAAGAGCTTTCAAAAGCTGATGCCTCAGTGGGAGTTCTTTTGCTTATTCAGGAATTGGGCACGCTTCCCATTATGCTTGCAGGCTCTGAAAGATTAAAAGAAAAATATTTGCCTGGACTTGCAGAAGGAAAGCTTCTTGCCGCTTTCGGTTTAACCGAGACTTCAGGAGGTTCAGATGTTGCAGGATTCAAAACAAAAGCTGTTAAAGACGGAGATTCTTATATTTTAAACGGAAACAAAATATTTATTTCAAATGCCTCTGTTGCCGATGTTGTTACTGTTTACGCAATTACAAATCCTGAGAAAGGAGCTTATAAAGGTGCATCTGTGTTTGCTGTTGAAAAAGGCACTCCCGGGTTTAAAGTGGGTAAAAAAGAAAATAAACTCGGTTTGCGTGCGTCAGACACTGCGGAGCTCATCTTTGAAGATTGCAGAGTGCCTGCTGAAAACCTTGTTGGAAACGAAGGAGATGGATTTCACATTACAATGAAAACTCTTGATCTTACAAGACCCGGAGTTGGTGCTCAAGCTGTGGGAATTGCAGCAGGAGCTTTTGAGTATGCAACCGCTTATGCCAAAGAGAGAATGGTTTTCGGCAAGCCGATTATCAGCCATCAAGGAATAGGTTTTATGCTTGCTGATATGGCAATTGAGATTGAAGCTGCAAGGCAGCTTGTTTACAAAACAGCGGCAATGTTTGAGGCTGCTCCGAAAGGAATGGAAAAACTATCAAAAGAGCTTATTATGTTTTCCGCTATGAGTAAAACATTTGCATCCGATATCGCCATGAAAGTAACAACAGATGCGGTGCAGGTTCTTGGAGGTTACGGATATATCAAAGAATATCCTGTTGAAAAAATGATGAGGGATGCAAAAATTACACAAATTTACGAAGGAGCAAATCAAATTCAAAGATTGATAATTATGAATAATTTGTAAAATTATTTAAATTTTAAAAAATTATTTTGACAGATTAGGATGCCATAAGGTTATTAAATGTAATTTAAGAGATTTGTAAAGTAAAAAAAGTGAAAAATTACAGAATATATAAATAACTAAAAACAAATCTTATAATAGATTCTTCCCCTTCGTTTTACTCAAGGTTAGAATGATTTCTTTGGGAGCATTCTGAAGGAGTGAAACGACTGAAGGATTTATAAATGTTGATATTAAATAAAAAAACTACTGTGTCATTTAAAATGCCGTGCAAAGCTTTTTAGATATTGGATAGTTTTATGATAAATATTTTCCACTCGAACAAACTTGAGATATTGTTAAATTTTTTAATTGACAATTTTAAAAACGAGGAGAAAGAAATCTTCTCCGAATATAATGTGGTGCTTCAGGTTTCGGGGCTGAAAAAATGGCTTATGTTTAAAATTGCCGATGCTCTCGGAATTGCTGCATGTATAAAATTCTATTATCCCAACACATTTATAAATGAAATTCTTGAAATAAACAATGAGAATGTTTTAACAGGAGAAGAATTGCTCTTTGCAATTACTGAAATTTTTCTCAAAAATCAGGACAAATATTTCAAAAGGTTTCAAATAGACAACGAGTATAAGCTATACAAAATATCAGCATTAATAAGCGATATATTTGAACAGTATTTTTGGTTCAGACCTGAAATAACAGATACATGGAAAAATAAAAAAAGAATTTTCAAAAATTTTGAGCATGAAAAATGGCAAATGGAGCTTTTTAACGAAGTTATTTCAAACACTAATAAAAAGACTGTTCCCGATGTTTTAAAAACATTTTTAATTGAAGTTCCTGAAAATTTAAAAAGAGGAGAAACATTCCATTTTTTTGCTGTTTCCAATTTGCCGCCTATACATTATAAAATTTTGAAAAAAATATCCTCTTGCAATAACGTTTTCATATATTTTCTAAATCCTTCCCAAGACCTGCACTGGTTTGCAACTTATCACCCGGAAACACTTGACAAGATAAAAATCAAAACAGGCTTATCACCTGAAAAAGAGCTATATTTTACCGAAGGAAACGTTCTTCTCACATCTTTATCAAACATTTGTAAAAACTTCCTTTATTCTGTGTCGGACATTATACAAGATCCTGAAGGAGAAAGGCAATTTGAAAAGTTTACCGACAATTCGGCTCTCGGAATCATTCAGAACGATATTCTTTGCAATAACACGGATTTGGAAACTATTTCATTTGAAAATGACATGTCGATTGAAATCCATTCCGCGCACAGCGAAATGCGAGAGGTGGAAATATTGTTCAACAGGCTACTCTTTTTTTTCGAAGAGGAGAAATCACTAATGCCTGAGGATATTGTTGTAATGGCTCCTGATATTAATATTTACGCTCCTTATATAAAAGCGGTATTTAACTCCCGAAAACCTTCAATACCTTATGAAATAGCAGATACGAAATTAGCGGAACAAGACAGCTTCATTCAATGTTTTTTCAAAATACTTGACATGAAAAAATCACGATTTGAATTTACAAAAGTATTTGAAATATTGGAATATCCTTTTGTTAAGCAAAATTTTTCATTAAGCGACAGCGATATTGAAATGTTAAAAACTTGGCTATATAAAAGCGGGGTCAGGTGGGGTAAAAACAAATCTTTCAAAGAAGAGCTCGGATTAACCGGATTTGGTGAGAACACATGGGAATTCGGCATTGAGAGACTTTTTCTCGGATTTATTTTTGAATCTGAAAAAACTTTCTCAAATATTAAGCCTGCACCTTTTGTTTCAGGTTCTGAAAGAGAAAAATTTGCACAATTTTTAAAATTTTTCCAACTTCTTTCGGAATTTATAACTGAAAAATTAAAAGATAAAAAAAATTTGAAAGAATGGAGAAATATTTTTTCTCTGCTATCCGAAGATATGTTTTATATTGACGAGAAAAACGAAAATTCATATAACATTTTAACAAACGCACTGACAGCTTTGGACAAAATCAATTCGGACACCCTTTTCTCTTCAGATTTTGTCATTGAGTATTTAAAGGACAAAGTTGCTTATAACAAATTAAGTTACAATTTTCTTGATAAAGGCGTTACTTTTTGCGAGATGATTCCAATGCGCAGCATTCCTTTTAAAGTTATATGCATACTCGGAATGAACAATGAAAATTTTCCGAGAAAAGAGAAAAAAACCGATTTTAATATAATTACCGAATTCCCGCGTTACGGAGACAGAAACGTAAAAGATAACGACAAGTATCTTTTTCTTGAAACGGTTTTATCCGCAAGAGACAAATTGTATATTAGTTTTATCGGAAAAGATATAAAAAACAACGAGGACAAAGAACCTTCGGTTATTTTAAGCGAGTTCTGCGATTATTTGGAAAAAAGATTCGGTGAGGATTATTTGAAAAAAATATCTTTTCATCATAAACTGCACAACTTTCATCCTTGCTACTTTAAAAAAGAATGCAAATTTATAAATTATTCGAAAGAAGATTTTAAAGTTGCAAAAGCCTCCTTTTTTTTGGAAAACAAAGCTCCTTTTATAAATTTAGCAAAGAAAAATGAATTTGACCAAACTTTGGAAAATATTGACATATCCGAGCTTGTAAAATTTTTAAAAAATCCCGTAAAATACTTTTTCAATAAAAAACTTAATATATTTTACGAAGATGAGCTTGTTGCCGCTGATGATTCGGAGCCTTTTTCAATTGATGCACTAACCGAATACAAAATAATATCAGACACAATTATATACGATAAAAAAATCAATATGGAAACATTAAGATATGAAGGATTGCTACCCCACGGTAACACGGGAAATATTAATGCGGAAAAAATCAATATGGAAATTTATAACCTGAAAAAATCCGCAGAAAACGTTTTGAACGGCAAAAAATACGAAACTGTTTTTGAACAGGTTAAAATAAACAACGATTTGAGCATAACGGGAGTTTTAAAAACAGTGTTCAAAGAAGGTCAGTTGTTTGTATATCCTGCAAAAGAAAAAGGGAAACATTTAATAGAAGCTTGGATAAAACATTTGTTTTTAAGTTTGTTAAAAACAGAGGCAAAAGAAAAATTCAATCAATTTCCTGACACAACATTTGTTATTTTTAAAAACGGACAAAGACGATTTAATAAAGTTGAAAACAGCGGAGAACTTCTTTCGGAAATATCCCTTTTTTTCAAACAGGGGCAAGAAAACCCCGTTGATTTTCATATTGAAATTGCTTTTGAAACTGTTAGAAGAATGAACAAACCGAGGACATTCCAACTGGAAAAATTTTTGGATGAAAAAATTGAAAGCTTGAAAGAAGAGATTTATTTTGAAAAACTGATTTTAAATAAAGAAAAATTCCTTAAAAACAGCATTAAAATATTTCAGCCTCTTTTTGAAAATTTATTAAATCAAAATTAACCAAAACATTATCTATTCGGAAACAAAATAAATTTATTGCTTTTTAAAGGCAACTGTTGTATTAATTCTTTGAAACTAAGAT
>CAZLFW010000128.1:0-2511 GCA_964559045.1 uncultured bacterium | reverse complement strand
ATTTCAAAATAAGATTAGGCGCTATTGAGCATAAGTTCGCATTGCCGCATCTTTCACCAAATCCGTTAATAGTGCCCTGCACCATTTTTATCCCGTTTTCAACGGCAACTAATGAGTTTGCAACTGCAAGTCCACTGTCATTATGAGTATGAATACCCAACCGAACATTCTCTTTTATATAAGGTTTGATTTTTGAAATAATGGAGATTATCTCAGACGGCAATGTGCCGCCGTTTGTATCGCAAAATACTATCCAGTCTGCTCCTCCCTCTTGAGCGGCTTGAATGGTTTTTACGGCATAATTTTCATTTCTTTTAAATCCGTCAAAAAAATGTTCCGCATCATATATAACTTCATCCGAATATTTTTTTAGATATTCGACAGAATCTTTTATAATCTCAAGGTTTTCTTCAAGGGATATCTTTAAAGCCTCTGTTACATGAAAGTCCCAAGTTTTCCCGAAAACCGTGACAACAGGTGTCTCCGCCTTAACAAAAGATTGTATTGACGGATCATCTTCCATTCTCACTCCCGCTCTTTTGGTGCTTCCGAAAGCAACCAGTTTCGAAAAGCCGAGTTTCTCTTTTTTCATAATTTCAAAAAAATCCATATCTTTAGGATTGGAACCGGGCCATCCGCCTTCAATATAATCAAAATTCATTTCATCTAATTTTTTGGCAATTTTAACTTTATCCCTAACCGATACTGATACATCTTCCGCTTGAGTGCCGTCTCTGAGCGTTGTATCGTATATTTTTATAAACCCCATTACAACTCCTCTGTGAAATTATTTTTTTTCCAATTTAAAACCGTCATGCAATGCTCTTACCGCAAGCTCCGTATATTTTTCGGCAATAACGCAAGATATTTTAATCTCAGATGTGCTTATCATCTGAATATTAATATGTTCATTGGACAATATCTCAAACATTTTGGATGCAATTCCGTAATGGCTTCTCATCCCTACACCTATAACGGAAACCTTTGAAATCTTATCATCGCCCACCACCTCTTTTGCATTAATATCACCGGCAACATCTTTTGTAATTTTAAGAGCTTTTTGATAATCCACTTTTGTTACTGTAAAAGTCATATCAGTGCAGTTATCTTCTTCGGAAATATTTTGAACTATCATATCAACGTTGATATTGTTATCAGAGATTGACGTAAAAATTTTTGACGCTATGCCCGGCCTATCCGGAACTTTTAAAATAGATATTTTCGCTTGATTTTTATCATAAGCTATTCCTGTAACCAATGGACTCTCCATATTATTATCCTCCTTGCAGACAATGGTGCCTGTATTGTCATTAAAAGAACTTCTGACTTGTAATTTAACATTATATTTTTGTGCAAACTCTACGGATCTTAGCTGTAAAACTTTTGCTCCAAGGCTTGCAAACTCCAACATCTCTTCATAACAGATTTTATCCAATTTTCTTGCATTGCCGCAAATATTGGGATCAGTAGTGTAAATTCCGTCAACATCAGTATATATGTCGCACCTGTCCGCATCTACAGCCGCTGCAATGGCAACTGCGCTTGTATCTGAGCCGCCTCTGCCCAATGTAGTAATATTGCTGTTTTTATCAATCCCCTGAAATCCCGCAACAACTGCAATATCGTGCATTTCTAACGCTTTTAGAATATTTTCGGAATTAATATCAAGAATTCTTGCCTTTGAATATATACTATCCGTAATTACAGGAATTTGAAAGCCGAGAAAAGATACTGCTTTATAATTCAGTTTTTTTAAAGCTAACGACAGCAGGCCTATTGTAACCTGTTCGCCTGTTGAAATAATAACATCATATTCTCTGTCTTCAATACAATCTTCTTTAACCTGAGAAGCCAAATTAACCAATCTGTCAGTTTCACCCGCCATAGCGGATACAACAACAATAACTTTATTGCCAGTTTCCACTTCTTTGATTACCTTATCCGCCACATTAAAAATCTTCTCTATACTGCCTACAGATGTTCCTCCGAATTTCTGCACAACTATTCCCATGCTATTTTGAACCTCCGTTTTCAATAATTTCTATTTCTCTTTGGTTTTCATCAATGGTTTTCATTTTTATAATTTTTGCAAATACAGGAACGGCTTCAGGTATTTTATCAATCCATTCAACAATTACAATTTCATTGCCGTAAAAAAAGTCTTCATAACCTATTTCTTCCAATTCTTCAATACCATTTAATCTGTAAAGGTCAAAATGATATACTTTATATTTGGAAGTAAAATATTCATTTAAAATAGTAAATGTCGGGCTTACGACTTCTTCTATATTTCCTCCCAAAGCTTTTACAAAAAATTTTGTAAATTGAGTTTTACCCGCTCCCAAATCCCCCGACAACCCTAAAAATTTACACTCAGAAATCTTTTTTGCAATATTTTCCGCAAATGTTTCCAATTCTTTCAAATTTTTTATAATGACCTTTCTATTATTCATTATTTTTATCGTATTTTAGTCTGCGTTAGCCATTAATGATTTTATATTTTCATCAAAA
>CAZLFW010000127.1:0-5995 GCA_964559045.1 uncultured bacterium | reverse complement strand
GAATAACAGGATTCCTGTATTTTTCGGAAAAGTTCACAGCCTTAATAGTAAGATGAAAAGCATCTTCAACACTTGAAGGAGAAAGCACAATAATAGGATGATCTCCGTGTGTGCCCCAACGAGCCTGCATAACATCTCCTTGGGCAGGACTTGTGGGAAGACCTGTTGAAGGACCTCCTCTCATTACATTTACAACAACAAGAGGTATCTCTGCAATACATGCAAATCCGAGATTTTCCTGTTTCAATGAAAAGCCTGGACCTGATGTGGCTGTAAGAGATTTGACTCCACCTATTGAAGCGCCTATGGCAGCTGCAATGCTCCCTATTTCGTCTTCCATTTGAATAAACTTGCCGCCTACCTCAGGAAGCCTGTCTGAAAGTATTTCTGCAATTTCCGTTGCCGGAGTTATAGGATAACCTGCAAAAAATCTCACTCCTGCGGCTATTGCCGCCTCTGCTACACATTCGTTGCCTTGCATTAATTTATAGTCTTTTTTTCTTGGCATTTTACTCTCCTACTTTTTCATCAAAATTAACTGTTATTGCAAAATCAGGACATCTTAAATCACACATCATGCATTTTATGCAGTTTTCAGGATGTTTCGGATAAACATAGCCGTCTTCGTGAAACGCGAGAACTTTTTTTGGGCAAAAATTTATGCAAATACCGCATCTTTTGCACCATGCGTGAAATATGGTAACTGGAGGAGTGGCTTCTTCCGATGTTGCTCCTGCTGTCCTTGCATTTAAAACTTTTTTCTTAATATTTCCGTTTTGCTCTTCCATGTTTGTCATCTCCGTTTAATGAATATTGTATACAAAAGCGATTAGCACACGTTTTTCACTTTTGCAATATTTTTTTTACTATTTATTGAATTTTATTTTAAAATATATTACAGAAAGGATATGGACAAAATTATTATTGAGGGAGGCAACAGGCTTTTCGGAGAAGTTGAAATCAGCGGTGCCAAAAATGCAGTTTTGCCAATAATGGCAGCTACCATACTTCTTGACAATCCGATTACCATAAAAAATGTTCCAAATTTAAGAGATGTTAAAACTTTTATAAAATTGTTGGAAATTTTAGGTGCGAAAACTTCCTTTTCAAATGGAGAGCTTTATATAGACCCGTCATCAATTAATAATGTTGAAGCTCCGTATCATGTTGTAAGGACAATGAGAGCTTCTATTTTGGTTTTGGGCCCTTTGGCTGTTAAGTTTGGCAAAGCAAGAGTGTCCCTTCCAGGAGGATGTGCCATTGGTGCAAGACCCGTTAATTTCCATATTGCAGCAATGAAAAAATTTGGAGCCAAAGTGGAAATAGAGGAGGGGTATATTAATCTTTTTTCGGAAAAACTTAAAGGGTGCACTTACTATTTTGATACTTCATCTGTTACAGGAACTGAGAATGTTTTAATGGCAGCTGTTTTGGCACAAGGCAAAACCGTTATTGAAAATGCTGCTGTTGAGCCTGAAGTAGTGGACCTTGCAAATTTTCTTATTATGTGCGGCGCTAAAATAAAAGGAGCGGGCACAGAGAGAATAGAAGTGGAAGGGGTGGCATCTCTTAAAAAAATAAGTGAATATTCGGTAATCCCCGACAGGGTTGAAGCAGGGACATTTATGGTTGCTACAGCAATTACAAATGGAAACGTGTTGTTAAAGAATTGTGTTTTGGAGCATCTTGACGCTGTTGTTAACAAATTGTCCGATTCGGGAGTTACCATAAATATAGAGGAAGAAGGAGTGAGAATTATTGGCTCCGATATTATAAAAGCAGTTGACATAAAGACTGCACCGTATCCTGGATTTCCCACTGACATGCAGGCTCAATTAATGTCTTTAATGTGTTTTTCTTCAGGTTTGTCCGTGATAACTGAAAGTATTTTTGAAAATAGGTTTATGCATGCAAATGAATTAATGAGAATGGGGGCTGATATTAAGATTCAAGGTAATACTGCAATTGTTAGAGGCAAAAAGATGTTAAAGGGCGCAGAGCTAATGGCTTCGGATTTAAGAGCAAGTGCTTCTCTTATTCTTGCAGCTTTGAGAGCAGGAGGAAAGACAACAGTTCACAGAATTTATCATCTTGACAGAGGCTATGAAAACTTTGATAAAAAACTTGAGACATTAAACGCCAAAATATACAGAGAAAAAGAATAATTTTTCCATGTTGCATAAAAATATTGATATTTATTGGCTTAGATGATAAATAATCACCAACCGGGTATTAAATGAAAGAGAGAAATATGCTTTATAAAAAGTTAGTTGAAAAGACATTAGAGTTTCACCAGTTAAACGACTATGATTTAATACTCGAAAAAATTCTTTCCGAAACAAGAAAATTTTTAAATGCCGATGCAGGAACCATTTACGTAAAAAAGAATAATTTTTTAAAGTTTCACTATTTCCAAAACGATACTGTCTTAACTGACCAATCGGAAGGTAAAAAACACAGATTTTCCAGACTGAAACTACCTATTAACAATGAATCCATTGCAGGATATTCAGCTAATAACGTTAAAACTTTGAATATTGAAGATGTTTATTATCTTAGTGAGGATTTGCCGTATAAGTTTAATAAAAATTATGATAAATCAACAGGATACAGGACTAAATCTGTAATTACCATACCTATTACAGGATCTAATAATAATCTACTCGGTGTAATGCAGATTATTAATAAGCTTGACCCTAATTATAAAGATGAAAAAAAAGTGATTCCGTTTTCAAAAGAAGATGAAGAGACAATAGTTAAATATTTTGCGGTTCAAGCTGGTGTAGCTTTAGAGAGGTCAATGCTTACCAGAGAAATCATTTTGCGAATGGTTAAAATGGCGGAAATGAGGGACCCCAAAGAAACAGGCGCACATGTAAAAAGAGTGAGCAATTATTCCGCTATTATTTATGAGCATTGGGCTAAAAACAAGGGAATGAGCAAGAAAGAGATAACCAAAAATATTGACATTTTAAAACCTGCTGCTATTTTACACGATGTGGGAAAAGTTGGAATTCCGGATAATATATTGAAAAAGCCGGGTAAATTGACTTTTGAAGAATTCAATATTATTAAAATGCATACTGTGTTAGGTGCCAAACTCTTTCAAAATGCTTCCCAACCCCTTGATTTGGCTGCAAAAGATATAGCCTTAAATCACCATGAAAAATGGGATGGAACTGGTTACCCAGGTTATATAGATGATTTTGATAATTGCACTACGGAGAATGTTTGTTCCAAGCCTAAGAAAGGCGAAGAAATTTCCGTTTTCGGAAGAGTTGTTGCAATTGCTGATGTTTTTGATGCTCTTGTGTCTAAAAGGGCGTATAAACCTGCATGGTCAATAGAAGATTCAGTTAAGGTTATTAATGAAGGAGCAGGTAAGCATTTTGACCCGTCAATGGTTGAAGCCTTTAATTCCTCAATTGAAGAAATCAAAGCTGTATTGGAATATTTTAAAGAATAAATGAGAATTTTTTCAAGGAAAAAAACCTTGACAAAAGAATCTCGTTAGTCTATAAGCTTCACACTTATCGCGGGGTGGAGCAGTCTGGTAGCTCGTTGGGCTCATAACCCAGAGGTCGTCGGTTCGAAGCCGGCCCCCGCTACCAATTCATTTTATTCCTCTTTCTTTTATACAACTTCATTGATTAAAGTATGATTTTGTGGTATTATGTAACTTTATCATTCAATGATGAAGAATGGTGTAATAACAAACAATTAATATCAATAAAAATTTGCAGATCAATATTTGAACATTTAAGGAGAAGATATATGCTTGCTGATTCACATTGTCATTTGAATATGGAATATTTCAAAGACGATTACGTGGAGATTGCTGAAAGAGCTTATAAAACAGGAGTAAGATTAATTGTTGCAATAGGAACTAATTATAACGACAGTAAAAGAGGAGTTGAAATAGCAAATGAGATAGACTATGTTTACACCTCAATAGGATGGCATCCGCATGACACTAAAGATATTAAGACATTAAAAAATTTGCTGAAAATAACCGACCTTGCAAATCACAAAAAGGTGGTTGCTTACGGAGAAATAGGACTTGACTTTTTTAAAAATTATTCTCCTCAGGATATTCAGAAAAAATTTTTCAGATACCAGATAAATGTTGCAAAAGAATTAAAACTGCCAATTATAATTCACGACAGGAATGCACATGAAGAAGTATTGAAAATATTGAAAGAAGAAAATGCAGCTTTGGTAGGCGGAGTTATTCATTGTTTTTCAGGTGATGCAGAGTATGCGAAACAGGTTATGGATTTGGGATTTTTTATATCTTTCCCCGGCACCATTACTTTTAAAAATAACAAATCAGAGGCAAAAAAAATAATAGCCTCCATACCTGCTGACAGAATTCTCATAGAGACAGATTCTCCGTTTCTTACTCCTGTCCCTCACAGGGGTAAAAGAAACGAGCCTGCTTTTGTTAGGCATGTGGCGGAAACAATAGCGGAATTTAAAGGAATTTCCTTTGATGAGATTGCTGAAATTACCTATAATAACTGTAAAAAAGTATTTAACATAAAATCAGCGTAACATTTGGAGGAATTTATGCCGGTATTACCTTACGGGAACAGTTTTCCTGAAATAGATAAGGAAGTGTTTGTTGCCGAGAATGCTTATATAATCGGGGACGTTAAGATAAAGTCTCGTTGTTCCATCCTTTACGGAGCAATTATCAGGGGAGATGTGAATTACATTAGGATAGGCTCAAATACCAATATTCAGGATGGTGCCATATTGCACGTAACTCATAAAACTTTTCCTCTAATTGTAGGCGATAACGTTAGTATTGGGCACGGTGCTAAGGTTCATGGTTGTATAATAGGCAACAATGTTCTTGTGGGGATAGGTGCAATTATTCTTGACGGAGCAAAAATTCCGGATAATTGCATTGTTGCAGCAGGAGCAGTTGTAAAAGAAGGTTTTGAAGCATCAGCAAATACCCTTATTGCAGGTGTTCCTGCCAAGTTCAAACGAAATTTAACCGAAGAGGATTTTGAAAGAGTTCACTACAGTGCTGCAAGCTACGTTAGGGAGTTAAAGGAAAGGCTATAATGAAATTTACTGTTCTCGGATCAGGGACAGCGGTGCAGTTTCAGAAAAGAGCATCAGCGTCTTATTTGCTTGAAATAGGCGAAAAAAAGTTATTGCTTGATACTGGTTTTTACCTGCTTCAGAGACTGGAAGAGTTATCCATTAAAGCGGATGAAATAGATTATATTTTTTTGTCGCACAAACATCCTGACCATTTTATGGGGCTGATTCATCTGCTATTTGCACTGAGGCACCCTTTTTACAGCAGAAAATCTCCTGTTTATATTTTCGGTTTTAAAGGATTGAAAGAGTATTTTCAGCAGTTTCAGGATATTCTCGGTAGATGGTTGGATTCTGAGACCGAACTTGTTTTTAGCGAAGAACAGCGAGGATGTTTTGATGAATTTTCATATAACCTGTTTGATACTGTTCATACAGAGGAATCTGTAGGTATAGAGATTATTGCCAAAGACAAAAAAATAGTTTATACGTCTGATACTGAAAATTTTTACGAGCTTGCGTCAATATTGGACAATTCTCATGTTGCTGTATTGGAATGCGCTGCAAATCCTAAGGAAAAGATAAAAGGACATTTATCCTTTGAAGATATTTTGGAAATTAATTCGTGTTCCCGAATTAAACATCTTATTCTATCCCATTTTTATCCGGACTCTGTTCCTAAAGAAAATTATTTGCAAAATTTAATAATAGCAGAAGATTTGTATCAACTTGAAATTTAAAATTTAATTTAATGGTTAATGGAGTAAAAAGTAAAATTTGCTGTTTAAAATATTTTGCATTTTTGAGTAACGGTAACATTTGCTTAAATTCATTGGTGTCAGCCTCTTTTATATATTGTTTTAATATAAAATTTAATTGTTCTTCAGATTTTTTTAAAACATCGAATTTTTTCAGTATTTTCTTTACTTGATTTATACTA
>CAZLFW010000126.1:0-5708 GCA_964559045.1 uncultured bacterium | reverse complement strand
GATACAACACCTCTTATTTTACTTTTTTTAATTTTAAAATTTCCCGGGAGCACTGCTCCTATTTTGGCAAGTGCAACTTTATCGCCTTTTTTCATATTTTTGGCACCGCACACAATGTCATAAGTTTCACTGCCGTCATACACCTTGCAAAGTGAAAGTTTTTCCGAATCCGAAACTTTATTAATTTCGGATATTTCGGCAACAACAACGTCCTTTAAAAAAGAATTTATTTCAGTAACCGAATCAACTTCAACACCTGCAAGAGTTATCTTTTCGGCAATATCGTCAGGAGTCAAATCAGTGCTTATAAATTCTTTTAACCAGTTGTAAGTGATTTTCATGTTTTTCTCTGTTATTTAAAATTGTTGTATGAATCTTAAATCGTTCATGAAAAAAAGTCTCAAATCGTTTATACCGTATTTAAGCATTGCTATCCGTTCAACACCCATTCCAAAAGCAAATCCGGTATATGTTTCGTAATCGTAATTAACTGACTTGTATACTTCGGGATGAACCATTCCGCACCCGAGAATTTCCAACCAGCCTGTCCCTGAGCATACTCTGCAACCGTTACCTTTGCAGAAAATACATTCTATGTCAACTTCCGCACTTGGTTCGGTAAAAGGGAAAAAGCTCGGTCTGAATCTTACCGCAATATCTTTATAAAAAATTGATTTTAAAAAATACTCCAACACTCCCTTTAAATGCGAAAAGTTAATCCCTTTGTCAACAAGAAGTCCTTCAACCTGATGAAACATAGGAGTATGGGTCATGTCCATGTCGCACCTGTAAACTCTTCCAGGAGCAATGATTTTTACAGGTGGAGCTTGCTCGGTCATTACCCTTATTTGAACAGGTGAAGTATGCGTCCTTAAAACAGTGTCTTCGGTTATATAAAACGTATCCTGCATGTCACGTGCAGGATGCTCTTTGGGAATGTTAAGAGCCTGAAAATTGTAAAAATCAGTTTCAATTTCAGGTCCTTCCGCTGTCTCAAATCCGAGAAGCCTGAATATTTCTTCTATTTCCCTTAATATTAAAGTAACAGGATGCAGACTGCCTTTTTCAGGCCGTCTGCCGGGAAGAGTAATATCTATTTTCTCTTCTCTAAGCTTTCTTTCTTTTTCTTCTGATTTTAATCTTGCAAAAGCTTTTTCAAACAGCTCTTCAACGGTCTTTTTGGCAACGTTTAATTTTTTGCCTATTTCCGAACGTTTCTCTTTGGGATATTCGGAAATGGATTTCAACTGCATTGTTATGAGTCCCTTTTTGCCGAGATATTTGGCTTTTAGCTGGTTAAACGTCTTCAACTCTTTTAGAGACTGAGA
Organism: uncultured bacterium; assembly: GCA_964559045.1. Classification (GTDB taxonomy): domain Bacteria; phylum DYJV01; class DYJV01; order DYJV01; family DYJV01; genus CAZLFW01. The sequence goes on along the minus strand of CAZLFW010000126.1, from coordinate 4,380 downwards.
ATCTTTTTCTGCAGCTTTTATAATTTCTTTAAGTTTGTTTTCCATTAAACGTGCCCCAAAACCTATGCCGCTATTGTCTGTTTTACTTTTTCAACAAGTTTTTCAAACCCTTCCGGGTCGTTAACACACATGTCTGCAAGAACTTTTCTGTCAAGATTAATATCAGCCTTTTTCAAACCGTTCATAAATTTGCTGTATGAAAGACCGAAATTTCTAACAGCAGCGTTTATTCTGATTATCCAAAGTTTTCTGAATTCTCTTTTTTTGGTTCTTCTGTCTCTGTATGCGTAAGAAAGAGCTTTGTAAACAGATGTTAACGCTTCTTTGTAAAGTTTGCTCCTTCCTCCTCTATAGCCTTTGGCTAATTTTAATATCTTTTTCCTTCTTGCGTTTGCATGAACTCCTCTTTTAACTCTTGGCATTTTCCGAAAACCTCCTTAATTTTGTCAAACTTTTATTTTACAGATACGGCAATAATTTTTTCAAAGCTTTAGCATTGGAATTGTCAACAACTGCGGTACCTGTTAATTTTCTTTTTCTTTTAATGGATTTTTTTTCAAGAATATGGCTTTTAAATGCTTTGTTTCTCAAAAATTTTCCAGAACCTGTTTTTCTGAATCTTTTTGCAGCTGTTTTGCATGTTTTTATTTTAGGCATTGGTATCTCCTTTTATGGTTAAATTTTTTTAGGCGCAATCATAAGGTGTATTATTCTGCCTTCTCTTTTGGGATTATTTTCCAATACACCGTGTTCTTCTATGGCTTCTTTTACCCTGTTAATCAAAGTATAGGCATTGTCGATATTTTCAACTTCTCTTCCTCTTAAAAAGATATTCACTTTTACTTTTGCTCCTGATTTTAAAAACTTCAGCAATTGTTTAAGCTTAAAGTTAAAGTCGTGTTCTTCAATCCGCGGTCTCATTTTTATCTCTTTAATTTGAATAACCGTTTGCTTCTTCTTGGATTCCTGAGTTTTTTTATTCTGTATGTATTTGTATTTCCCGTAGTTCATTATTTTGCAAACAGGCGGATTGGCATTCGGGGCAACTTCCACAAGGTCAAGTCCTTTTTCCTGTGCAATGTGCAATGCCTCTCTTGTGGGGATAATTCCTATCTGGTTGCCTTGGTCGTCAATAACTCTTACTTCCGTAGCCCTTATTCTTTCATTAACCGGTGTTGTGTCAATGTATCTCTTATTATACTTTGCTATTTTACCACCTCCTGAAGTTTTTTATGTCATCATTTATTAATTCGGTGAATTTTTCAATTGCCATATTTCCTAAATCTTCTTTTGTCCTTTTTCTAACAGAAATTGTAGCACTTTCAACTTCTTTTTCACCAACTATAATCATATAAGGAATTTTTTGCAACTGAGCTTCTCTTATTTTAAATCCCAATTTGTCGTTTTTTCTGTTAAGTTCAACTCTTATATCATTTTTTTGCAAAAAGTTGTAGACTTTTTCTCCGTAATTTAAAAATTTTTCAGAGACAGGAAGAATAACTGCTTGCACAGGTGCAAGCCATGTTGGGAAAGCTCCTGTAAAATGCTCTATTAAAATGCCTATGAATCTTTCAATGGAGCCCAATATAACTCTGTGAAGCATTACAGGCCTGTGTTTATCTCCGTCTTCACCTATGTATGTTAAATCAAACTTCTGCGGCAGGGTAAAATCGCATTGAATGGTAGCACATTGCCACTCCCTTCCTATAGCATCTTTTAGTTTTACGTCTATTTTAGGTCCGTAAAAAGCTCCGTCACCTTCATTTATCTCATAAGAAAGGTTGTTGGATTTCAAAGCGTTTTCAAGTGCAAATGTGGCTCTTTCCCAATCTTCGTCGCTGCCAATTGATTTTTCAGGTCTTGTGCTTATCTCCATTGAATATGAAAAACCGAAAATATCCATAATGTCTTTTACAAAATTTATTATATTAATAATTTCATTGTTTAATTGTTCTGGTGTGCAAAGAATGTGAGCATCGTCCTGAGTGAAACCTCTTACACGTAATAGTCCGTGTAAGACTCCGGATTTTTCATGTCTGTAAACAGTGCCTAACTCGAAGTATCTCAAGGGCAAGTCTCTGTAGCTTCTTATTTTGGATTTGTATATAAGCATGTGGGCAAGGCAGTTCATAGGTTTAATGCCGTATTCTTGACCGTCTATTTCAGTAAAATACATGTTTTCTCTGTAATTGTCATAATGCCCCGATTTTTTCCATAAATCGAGCTTTAATATTTGAGGACCTATAACAGGCATATAACCTCGCCTGATATGCTCTTTTTTCTCAAAATCCTCAAGAAGCATTCTTAACATTGTCCCTTTTGGATGCCATATTATAAAGCCGGCGCCAGCTTCTTCGTTAATACTGAACAGATCAAGCTCTTTGCCAAGTTTTCTGTGGTCTCTTTTTTTGGCTTCTTCAAGAAAATCAAGATATTTTTTTAAGTCTTCCTTGGTGAAAAATGCAGTGCCGTATATCCTTTGAAGCATTTTATTGTTTTCGTCGCCTTTCCAGTAAGCACCGGCGGAGCTTAAAAGCTTAAAGGCTTTTATTTTACCTGTGGAAGGGATGTGGGGACCTCTGCAAAGGTCGGTGAAATTACCCTGAGTGTATAGTTTAATCTCTTCATTATCGGGTAAGTCGTTAATTATTTCAATTTTGTATGTTTCGTTTTGGTTGCCGAAAAAATCTAATGCGTCTTGTTTGGATATAATTTTTTTTATAAAAGGATTGTTTTGTTTTATGAGAAATCCCATCTTTTTTTCTATATTTTTAATATCTTCCGGAGTAAATCCTTTGTCATATTCAAAATCATAATAAAATCCGTTTTCTATTGAAGGACCTATGGTAACTTTTACTTCGGGAAAAAGCTCTTTAACCGCTTCAGCCATAACGTGGGCGGCACTGTGCCTCAATATGTCAAGTGCTTCGTCAGAATCCTCTGTAATAAATTCCAATTTGCAATTTTCGTTTATTGTATCCGATAGGTCGCTCAATATCCCGTTTATTTTCATGGCAACAGACTTTTTAAAAAGTTTCTTGTTAATCTTTTTTGCCAAATCAATACCTGAAATGCCTTTTTCCGCATTAACCGCTGTATTGTCCGGCAATGTTATTTGTATTGTCTGCTGCATTAATTCCCCCGATATTAAATTAGTTCGTAAAATATTTAAAAATAGGCACAGGCGGTATTGAACCGCCGACCTTTGCCGCGTCAAGGCAACGCTCTCCCACTGAGCTATGTGCCTATGTAAAAGGTTAATCCCGTTAACAAAGATTTCGGTTATTTGTCAAGCATATAGTTAAAATTTTTTAAAATTTCAATATATTTATACTCTGTTAAATCGAGACGCAACGGAGTTAATGATGCAAAATCGTTTTCAATTGCAAAAAGGTCAGTGCCTTCTCCGTTCCCCGTTGAAACGGGAGTTCCGGCTATCCAATAATATTTCTTACCTCTCGGGTCGGTATTTTCCACAATCACGTCTTTGTAAGTCCTTTTCCCCTGTTTTGTTACCTGTAACCCTTTGATGTTATTAAGCGGTTTGTCAGGCACGTTTAAATTGAAAAAACAGTTTTCAGTATCAATTTTTTTGATAACGTCAATGACTTTTTCCACAAAATATATTCCAGAGTCGTAGTGCAGATATTGCGGCTGTTTGTCAAAATCAACAACAAGGGAAACCGCAAGGGATTTGAGTTTTAACAAACATCCTTCCATTGCAGCGGCAACAGTGCCGGAGTATGTTATGTCATCTCCGAGGTTTCCGCCTCTGTTAATTCCGGAAATTAAAATGTCGAATTTTATTTTTTTGAAAATTTTGTTAACTGCGAGCATAATGCAGTCTGTAGGTGTCCCGTCGACTGCAAAGATGTTTTTCCCGTATTCAAAGACTCTGAGAGGATGATTCATTGTAATGGAATGGCTTGAGCAAGATTGCTCTTTTACAGGTGCAACCGTAAAAACATTGTATGATTTTTCAAGGTGATTTTTTAATGCAATTAGTCCGTCGGATTCTATTCCGTCATCATTTGTTAATAATATATTCATAGTGTTTAAAGTTTAATACCTCTTTAGATTGCTAAATTCGAAACAAATTAGTCGTTAGACAATAGTCGATTTAGGATTTGGTGTCCACTCGCACCGGAATACACAAACTGTTGACTATCGCCTAATTCAACGTTGAACTAATTTGTTTCGGATTTCGGGTTTCGAAATTCGGATTTAACTATCTCATATTTGTATTCTGAAATATTTCTCTTTTCTGTATCAAAATTTATCCCTACTATATACAATTGCTTTTGTGATACGTGAGACGTAAAACGTGACACGTGTTTATCTTTTATCTGATTAATTGCTTTTTCCGCACTTTGATTACAC
>CAZLFW010000125.1:0-7317 GCA_964559045.1 uncultured bacterium | reverse complement strand
AGATAATGCTGATATTAGAGCTTTCTGACTTTCTTCTTTTTCTTGCTCTGATTTATTTTTGCGGACAATTGTTATATGCTCAGAGATTTTATTTATAAGATGATTAAGCAGATTTATTGCTATATCATCATCTTTAACAATCTCTATAACCTTCAAATATCTTTTATAAGCTTCTTGACTTTTGGCGGTCATAATTTTTAAAATATATCAAAGGGTTTTATAGGTCAAATTATTTTTAATTTTGACTTTTATTTTTTTTGTGGTTATATAAATTAAAATTAGTTTAAGGATTTAGAGATGCAATGCTATCACAAAACAAGCTGTTATTTATAATATTTTTATATGCTATGATATAATATTAATATTTTTGGGACATCTAAAAGTTTTGTAATTGTTATTGAATTTGATAAGCATAGGGCAGACCAAGTAGCAAAAAAAGTTCCTTTCAAGAAGCGCTCTTTTATCAAAAAAACAATTTTTTTTATTTCATTATGCTACCCAGGAACTTACAATATGCCAATCAATGAAACAAAAAAGTATTTTAAATATTGCAAAATATTATCAGAAAAGATTGATAATGAATACGCTGGCTTTATTATCATCTAATATAATTTTCCACTTAAAATGGCATTTGTAATATTTTCAAATATTTGTTATTAAAATGTTACTTAACCTTGGATTTGAATAATATTTCCGTTGTATCAGTATATTTGCCGGAAAATTTAATGTTTGCAATGTTAGGGGTGTATAATTAGGAGAAAAATGGGAAAGAAAATATCAATTATTATTCCGTGCAGAAATGAAGAAAGATACATTGAAGATTGTTTGAATTCCATATTAACTTCTGATCTTAATGATTATTCCTTTGAAATTTTGGTTGTTGACGGTGAAAGTGACGATAATACAAAAGAAATTTTAAAAAAATATGCAGATAAAAATTCAAATGTAAAAGTTTTGGAAAATAAGAAAAAAATTGTGCCTGTGGCAATGAATTTGGGAATAAAGCAATCAACAGGAGAGTTTATTTTTATAATTTCCGCTCATGCAAAATATGAAAAGGATTATTTTAAAAAACTGGTCGAATATGCGGGAAAATTGGGAGCAGACTGTGTGGGAGGTGTTTTATGCACGGACGTTAAAGCTCAAAACAATGCTTCAATTGCCGTGAAAAACGTTTTAAGCGATAAACTCGGTGTGGGTAGTTCTTTTAGGACAGGTGCGGATAAAATTTGCGAAGTTGATACTGTTCCGTTCGGCTGCTACAAAAGGGATGTTTTTTGTAAAGTAGGGATGTATAATGAGAAGCTGGTAAGAAATCAGGATATAGAATTGAATAAAAGAATAGTAAATAGCGGAGGTAAGATTTATATAGTTCCTCATGTAAAATGCACTTATTTTGCCAGAGAAACATTTGATGAACTTGCGAAAAACAGCTTTGAAAACGGAAAGTGGAACATTTTAACGGCTTATTACACGAAAAATTTAAAATCGTTAAGTTTCAGGCATTATGTGCCCTTAATTTTCATATTGTCAATAATATTTCCTTTGTTTGTTTCTTTTCTTTATCCTGTGGCAGGTTTGGTCTCCGCAGGTATATTATTGGTTTATTTAACGGTTATTTTTTTCAGAAGTGTTGTAATATGCGGAAATACCACATTTTATCATCAGATATTTGCTTTTGTTGTTTTGCATTTCAGTTATGCCATGGGAGAAGTTGCAGGTTTTTTTAAATTAATTTCTGAAAATTTTTATAAAAAGGCGGGAAAAAGAATTTTTGACCTGTTACTCAGTGTTTCCGGAATTGTTTTGCTGCTCCCTTTTTTTGTAGTAATTCCTGTTTTAATAAAGCTTGATGACAAAGGAAAAATTTTTTATAAACAGAAAAGAGTGGGTAGGAAAGGAAAAATTTTTAATCTTATTAAATTCAGAACCATGGTGGAAAATGCTGATAAAATAGGCGGGACAGTAACAAAAGAGAATGATGAGCGTATTACCAAAATAGGACGTTTTTTGAGAAAAACAAAATTGGATGAAATTCCACAGTTGTTCAATATTTTAAAAGGGGATATGAGTTTTGTAGGTCCGAGACCGGACGTCCCCGGCTATGCGGATGAATTAACAGGTGATGATGCAGTGATTCTTGAGGTTTTACCGGGTATAACAGGTCCAGCGACAATTAAATACAGGAATGAAGAAGAAATTTTAAGCAAGGTTGAAAATCCGGAAAAATACAATGATGAAGTTTTATGGCCCGACAAAGTTAAAATAAACAAGGAATATGTTAAAAATTTAAATTTTATGGATGATTTGAAATATATTTTAAAAACTTTGAAAATTATCAAGGATTGAAAATGGCATTTAAAATTTTTTTGTCTCCTCCTCATATTGACGGAAAAGAATTGGAATATGTGAAGGATGTCTTTAAAAGCAATTATATAGCACCTGTGGGAGAGTATATTGGAAAATTCGAAAAATCAATAGCCGATTATACCGGTGCAAAAGCATGTGCCGCACTATCTTCCGGCACTGCTGCCATACATCTTGCACTTAACATTATCGGAGTGAAAGAGGGAGATTATGTTCCTGTTTCAACTTTTACATTTATAGGTTCGGTTTCTCCTGTTTTATTTCAAAAAGCTGTTCCCGTTTTTATAGACAGTGACATAAAATCTTGGAATATGGATCCTAACCTTCTTGAATACGCAATTAAAAAACTTGATAAAAAAGGTAAAAAGCCTAAAGCTGTTATAGTTGTGCATCTATACGGACAACCTGCGGATATTGAAGCAATTGCTGAAATTTGCAACAAATACAATATTTTTCTAATTGAAGATGCTGCCGAATCCCTCGGAGCAACATTTAAGGGGAAACATACTGGCACTTTCGGTGATTTCGGAATTTTTTCATTTAACGGGAATAAAATCATAACCACTTCAGGAGGAGGCGCTCTTATAAGCGGGAATGAAAAGTATATTGAAAAAGCAAAATTTTTATCAACACAGGCAAAAGAGGATTTTATTTGGTATGAGCATAAGGAGTTGGGATTTAATTACAGAATGAGCAATGTGCTTGCTGCAATAGGATTGGGACAAATGGAAACATTGGATAAAAAAGTTTCCAAAAAAAGAACTGTTTTTGAAAAATACAGAGAAGAGCTTTCAAATGCCGGTGAAGTAAAGTTTATGCCTGAAATAGATGGTGCCCATGGCTCACGGTGGTTATCAGTGTTAACTTTTGAACAAACATCACCTCTTAAAATCATAGAAAATTTGGCGGCAAATGAAATAGAAGCAAGACCGTTATGGAAACCTATGCATTTGCAACCCCTGTTTAAAGACAGTTTGTCTTTTGTCAACGGTGTAAGCGAGCAGCTTTTTAAAAAAGGAGTCTGTCTCCCAAGCGGAAGCAGCCTGTCTGATGAGAATTTGAATGAGATTACAAGTATAATCAAGCAAACAATTGTAAAATAAATTTATTTTTGTGCAACAAATCCGAGAACCGAATCAACCCATGTGATATTTTTAAATCCTGCAATTGCCAGTCGTTTCTTTACTCCTGCCGGGATGTTTTTTCCCCTTTTGCTTCCCGGGGTCCCTGTATAATGAAACAGTTTTCGATTTTTTTTAAGAATTCTATATAATTCGCTGTAAAAATTTTGTGAATACAACTCGCCGGCTCTGCTTATTCTCGGAGGATCGTGATAAATCACATCAAAAAAATCGGAAGGAAATCCTTGAATAAGCTCTTCCGCAAATGCAATAACTTTAAAAATGTTTTCCGATTTGAAAAGAAGCGCTGAATCTTTGTTTTGTTTTGCAGTTCGGATAACATGCATGTCATTGTCTATTGTAATTACGTATTTTGTTTTTTTAGCAAGGAGAATTGCGTTGTATCCGAGTCCCGTGCAAATATCAAGAGCTTTGTAGTAAGGTTTTAGCTTGATAAGCGATATTTTGTCACGTGCATCTTGAAGAGGTGTTTTTCTTGATGTTTGGTGCATCCTAATGCCGTCGATTTCTATGGTGCCGTCAATTAATTTGTAATGTGAAAATCTTTTAAGCATAAGGGAAATTATTTGGAAGTGTTAAAATCGAAAAAATATTTGAACCCTGTAAAAAGTAGATTGTTTCTGTAAGTTGTTTCATTGGTTGTGCTTTCGTCGAGAGAATAAAGCAAAACAAGTGAAAATCTTTTATTAAACGATATTTCGTAGGAAAAAGAAATTTTCTGACTTACTTCGTCTTCGAGCATGTAGATGTTTTCATTGTTGTTTTCGCTGTTGGCAGTTGTGTATTGGTATAAAAAACTGAATTTATCTTTATTGAGAAATTTTGTAATATTAAATGAATATTTTTCTTCGGTGTAGTTGAAATTTTTAATTCTTTCGAAATTTTCCTTATTGTATATGTAAGAAAACCTTGATGCAATGTTATATCCCCAGAACTGCTTAAAGTCGAGACTGTAAGCTTTTTTCTGGAGAAATTCCTTTTTCTTTAAAACAGGAACAAATTCCGAACTGCCTTCTTTTAACCCTATTGTGAGCTTGGTGTTTTTGTTAATGTTTAGGTTAAGCTTGTTGTCAATAAGTTTGCTGTCCATATCGAAGAATTTTTTAAGTTTGTCATTGGCAAACGGATTTCTTTTGAACTTCTGATTAAAATTTTTTCTAATATTGATGAGCTTATTGTCCATTATGGAATATGAGGTAGAATTTTTAAATGAAATTTTGAAAGTTTCGTGATGCAGAAGATAATTGTTAAAAATATTATCTTGAGCACATAAAATGTTTACAAAAAGAAAAAAAAGAGTTATTATGTAAATTGCGATTTTTCTCATGATTAAATATTAAAATAATTTTAAAAAAAAATCAACTAAAACTTGACAAAAAATAATTTTAGTATTAAAACCGCCAACATTAAAAAATTACAATGAAAGGGGTAAGTTATGACCAAGTCGGATATTATCAAAAAATTATCTGAAAATATGAGCCTAAAGAAAAAGATTGCGGAAGAGGTTATAGACACTATTTTTGATAGCATGAAAGAAGCTCTTGTTAGCGGAGACAAAGTGGAAATCAGAGGCTTCGGAACTTTTAAGGTAAAAAGTTACAAAGCCTATGAAGGAAGGAATCCAAGAACAGGAGAAATAATTAATGTTAAGCCTAAAAAGTTACCGTTTTTTAAAATCGGTAAAGAGCTCAAAGATAAAATTAACTCGTAAGTTTAATTTTTTACTTAAATTTTTTGTGTTTTTTTTGGTTTTAAGCTCTATTCTGAGTTTTACTCTTTCAGCGGAAGAAAAAAGGATTTATGTTTATAAGAAACAAAATGGGACAGTAACATTCAGCAATATTTTACCGTTACATCGGAAAAACTTGCACCTTGTAAAAGTTTTCAAAATTAGCACTGAAAAGCATTTTGCAAAAAACAAGAGATATTCAAAAAAACAGATTGATAAGGTTTTAAAAAACATTGCCCAGACTTACGGTTTGGATTACAATTTTTTAAAGGCTGTTGCTTTTGTTGAATCCGGTTTTAAGCATAATGCCGTGTCAAACAAAGGAGCAAGCGGTGTTATGCAGTTAATGCCGGATACAGCAAAAAGATTCGGAGTGAATAATCTTTCCAATGTGGAAGAAAATATTAAAGGCGGTGCAAAGTATTTGAAATATTTATTGAACAAGTTTAATTACAATTTCAAGCTTGCACTTGCCGCTTACAACTCCGGTGAAAATACAGTTGTTAAATATAACGGGGTTCCTCCTTATCCAGAGACAAAAAAATACGTAAATAAAGTATTTTCAATGTATAGAAAATACATAACAAATGAAAAGTTTTTTTAGCCTCCCCAACTTACTTACTTTTTTTAGAATATTTTCAATAGTGCCCATAGTTGCTCTGCTGTATGCGGATAACAGGCTTTCCAGTTTGATTGCAGGATTTATTTTTTCCGCAGCATCAATTACCGATTTTTTTGACGGGTATCTTGCAAGAAAATATAATCTGATTACCAATTTCGGCAAATTTATAGATCCTCTTGCGGATAAGCTTATCCTACTTGCAGTTTTGATTATGCTGGTGCATTTGAACAGAGTTCCTGCCTGGGTTGCAATAATTATTCTTGCAAGGGAATTTTCCATTACTGGTCTTAGAGCAATTGCAGCATCGGAAGGCATTGTGATACAAGCATCAAATTTGGGAAAAAGTAAGGCAGGTTATCAAATTGCAGCTTTAATCCCTTTGATAATTTATTATCCTTTTCTCGGATTAAACTCCAAGGCTATAGGAGTTTTTTTTCTTTATGTGTCACTGTTAGTCACGGTTTGGTCAGGTTATAAATATATTAAGGATTTTATAAAAGTTTTGCAGGATTAATGTTAATATCCGTTATTATTCCCACTTTTAACAGGGCATCCTATCTTCCCAAAGCAGTTGAATCTGTTATTTCACAAACTTACAAAAAATGGGAGCTTATTATTGTTGATGATTGTTCTACTGATGATTCTTATTTTTCTGTTTTGCCTTTTATGAAGGATAAAAGAATAAGTTATTATACTCTTAAAAGGGACTCGGGAAGCTTTGGTGTGAGTTATGCAAGAAATTTCGGTATTGGAAAAAGCAGAGGAGAGTTTTTGGCTTTTTTGGATTCTGATGATTACTGGCTCCCTGAAAAATTGGAAAAACAGTTGGATTTTATGGTTAAAAATTGCGCTGATATATGCCAAACAGAAGAATTTTGGCTTAGAAAAGGAAAAATTGTTAATCCGAGGAAAATCCACAAAAAAATTTCAGGGAATATATTTGAAAAATCTCTTCTCTTATGTATTGTTAGTCCTTCTGCTGTTATGATTAAAAAAAGTGTTTTCAATGAGGTTGGCTGTTTTGACGAAAACATGCCTGCTTGCGAAGATTACGATTTATGGCTAAGGGCATCTCTACGGTTTGAATTCGGTTTGCTTCCGGAAAAGTTAATTGTTAAAAGAGGAGGGCATGACAATCAGCTTTCTGCAACACCTGCTCTTGACAAATACAGAATATACTCATTGTTGAAAATTATGAAGGAATGCAATTTAAGCGATGAAAATAAAGATAAACTTGTAAAGGTTTTAAAAGAGAAGATTCGAATCTATCTTAACGGTTGTTTTAAAAGAGGTAAAAAAGAAGAAATAATATATTACTCGGAGATTTTAAAAGCACTATAGAGATATAAATTATTTTTTGGGCCATGTTATGCCATTGGGGAAGCTAAGATACAAATTTCCAAAAGCTTTATGAGTTTCGTTGTGAGTTTTTTCAATACTTCTTTTTAGCATAAAAT
>CAZLFW010000124.1:0-10987 GCA_964559045.1 uncultured bacterium | reverse complement strand
GAATCAAGGTCATGTATTTTTAACGATATTATACAAAACCAAACATAAAATCCAACAATATTTTTTCTACAAGTGCTTCTATTTACCATAAAAGCTGTCATTTTGAGGGCTTTAGCCCGAAAAATCTCTTGCGTCAAGGTTAGTTTTGTATTAGGTTATCATCTTTTTGAGATATTTAATGCATTGGGAATATCGTTAAAGCCTACCAAAAAGGTAATAAGGATAAATTAGAAATTTGCAGTGGTAAAGAAAAGTCGTAAATCAAATAATATTAATACGTTATGAAAAATTTTAACGAACTTGGGTTAGAAAATGATAATAAAAAAAGAATTAAAATTTTAAAAAAATTGTTTTGACAACTTGGGGTAGTATAATTTATTTATTTGGAAGCCATAGAACAATATCCGGAAACATAATGAAGAAAAATAAAACGGCAATTTCCACAAAAACAAAAGGAATAGCTCCCATAATAATATCTCTTAACGATACATTTTCCGGAGCTATGCTTTTTATCACGTAAAGATTCAATCCCACTGGCGGTGTAATAACCGCCATTTCTATTGTTATCATTAAAATTACTCCGAACCAAATTTTGTCATATCCCAAAACTTCTATTACCGGAAGCAGAATAGGGGTGGCAATTAGAATAACGGAAGCACCGTCGAGAAACATTCCGAGGAAAATCAGCAAAACCACTATTGAAATTAAAACAGCCCATTTTGACATGTGAGCGTCTGCAACAAGCGAGGCAAGAGCCTGAGGCACTTGGAGTCTTGTAAGCACATATCCGAAAATCATTGCATTTATAAATATAAACAGAAGCATTCCTGTTGTTCTCATTGTTGAAATTAAAATTTCAAAGAAAATTCTTGTTGTTAATGTTTTGTAAACGAATATGGCAAGAAAAAAAGCACCTGCAGCACCTATTGCAGCGGATTCCGTGGGAGTTGCAACACCAAAGTATATACTTCCGAGAACAAGTATAATTAAAAATATTGCAGCCCAGCATCTAAACAATGACTGGAGTCTCATTTGCCATGTAACTTTTTCTTCGGGAACAGGAGCTTTTTCGGGATTTATCATTGCAACAATAAAAATATATATCATCATACAGATTGCAAGAATTATTCCCGGCACAATACCTCCAATAAAAAGCTTTCCCACTGATTCGTCCGCAACTGCACCGTAAAGAATAAAGCCTATACTGGGAGGAATAAGAAGGGCAAGTGCTCCAGATGCTGCAACAGACCCTGTTGCCAGAGATTTGTCATAGCCTCTTTTTAACATTTCCGGAACTGCAAATGCACCTATTGTAGCAGCCCCTGCAACACTAACCCCACACATTGCTCCGAAAACAGTGCTGGCAATAACTGTCCCCATTGCAAGTCCGCCCGGTATTTTATTTGTCCACCTGCTTGCCATTTTGTAAAGATCGCTGCCTATGCCGGTGTGAAACAGTATTTCTCCCATAAGTATAAAAAGAGGTATGGCTATAAGAACAAAATTATCCATTTTTTCGTAATAAAGCTCGGGTATCACGGTAAGTCCGTGAAATCCTTTGGTGAGAACAATAGCAGTTACACTTGCGATTCCAAGTGACGCAAACACTGGTATTCCGTATAAAAGAAAAATAAGGAGAAGCGCAAGAATAATAGCAGCTATGAGAAAATCCATTTAATCATCCTTGTTATATAAAATAATATTTCTTACTGTTTGTAGAAAAAAGAAAAGAGTCCCCACAGGGATGGCAAGAAAAACAATCCACAAAGGAAAATTTAGCAAACTTGTTGAACGATAATTTTCTTTAAAAGCGAGAATGACAAAATCCATACCTTCATAGATAATCAAAAGGGAGAAAAGCATAAGTATAATGTTAACGGTAAGTCTGTGAATTTTTTTGTATTTATCCGGAATTTTTACAGTTAAAACCTGAACGCTGACATGCTTTTCTTTTAGCAGAATATATCCTGCTCCGAGAAAAGAGAGTAAAACCATTAAATAACCGCTCACTTCAAGAGCAATATGGCTGGGGGATCTTAGAATATATCTTGAAAAAATCCCCCATAATACAAGTATAAGCAGGAAAAAGTTGAAAATTCCTGTTAACAACCCTATAAACTCGTTAAGCTTATCTATGAACTTTGCAAGACGTTTCATATTTACAGATGATTCTTTTCTATGAAATCTATATATTTTTTGCCGTCTGGAACTTGTTTCAGCCACCAGTCGTATACGGATGTTAACCTGCTTTTAAAATTGTTAAATTCTTTGTCGTTAAGGGTGTAAATTTCCATACCTTGCTTTTTAAATAGTTTCAGAGATTTGGAAACAGTATCTTTCACGCCTTTAAAAGACCACTCAGCCCATTTGGCCGAGGAAGCCTTAATGAGTTTTTTGGCATCAGAAGGTAAAGAGTTAAATTTTTTGTTGTTAATGCAAAGTAAAATGGTATAATTTCCCACGTTTGCAACTGTTAAATAATGCACAACTTCGTAAAGCTTTCTCCCTGAGTAGGTTAGATAAGGTCTTAATGTGCCGTCTATTGTTTTTCTTTGAAAAGCTGTGTAAAGCCTGCTTGAAGACATGAATGTGGGAGAACCTCCCATCTCTTCTATTGCTTTGGCATGTGCTTTACTTGAAACCGCCCAGATAAGCCCTTTTATATCTTCAGGCATTTTTACCGGATGTTTAATATTGCCGAATTGATACATACCCGCTGGTGTTTCTGCAAGTATTTTAATGTTTTTCTTCAGCCATTTATTCGAAAGTCCCTGCTTCCACAAACCTTTTTTGATAATATGCCATGCGTCATCTTCATTTTTGAGGAGAAAAGGAAGAGCACCTACGTCTGAGCCGGGTATGGTCCCTGATTGGTAATTGGCATTTGGTATGGATATGTCTATTTCACCTCTCTGAAGAGCAGGGAGTTCAGCTTTGGCTTTAAAGAGCTGTCCACTGTGAAAAAACTTGAACTTAATCTCGCCGTTTGATTCTTTTTCCACGTATTTACACCATTTTTGTGCAATGGGGGTCCAAAAGTAGCTTGTGGGAAACATTGTTGAAAATGTGAGTTCTATACTTTTGCTCTTAGCAGAAAGAATGTTAAAACCAAACTGAGACCCAACAACAGCGCTGCCTGCTATAACACTCTTTTTTAAAAAATCTCTTCTTGAAACTTTTTTTGAGCTCATTTTCTCCTCCTTTTCCTATCTATCGTTACTTGAAATTTACAAACACTATTTTATTTATATAATACCAGATAGCAAATTTCAAGAATTTTCTTTAGTATTGCTAAATCAATTTTTTGTATTAGTAAAAAATGTTGTGATTTTGTCCGATTTGTTTTTTGTGGATATTTTACATTTATTTTAGCTTATATTTACTTTCGTAGCGAAGTTCTCTTTCAATGTCTCTTCTTTTTATTTCTTCACGTTTATCGTGAGTTTTTTTCCCTTTTCCAAGTCCCAGTTCAATTTTGATTAGTCCTTTTTTAAGATAAACTTTAAGAGGAACAAGAGTTAAACCTTTTTCATTGACTTTTCCTGCTATTCTGGCTATTTCTCTTTTATGTAGGAGAAGCTTTCTTGTTCTTGTAGGCTCATGGTTAAATAGATTACCGTGTTTATAATGGCTGATATGCGCGTTAAAAAGGAAAATTTCACTGTTTTTGATTTTTGCGTAGCTGTCTTTAAGATTGATTTTACCTTGTTTTACAGACTTAACTTCTGTGCCTTTTAATACAATTCCCGCTTCAAAAGTTTCAAGTATGAAAAAATCGTGATAAGCTTTTTTGTTGGTTGTAATTATTTTCATCATTTTAAAGAGATATTATATATGGAAAGATTTTTCAAGGTAATTTTATGTTGACTTTCAACACCTTTAAAGTATAATACAAATTATGTTTTGGAAGTAAAAATGTGCTTAATGAAATGCGAGTGCAGAGAATGTATGACTAAATACCCACTACGCTTTGTATTTGTAATTCATCAAAAAATTTAACTTGTTTCAGATTTGTATTTTTTTACCTTGTATTATCAATAAAGTAATATTCCAACTCTGTTAGAGGGCCTAAGTGAAAAATAACAATGTATTGGTTATACAGTTGTCTCGTTTGGGAGATTTTTTGCAAAGCACTCTTTTGATTAACTCTTTGAAAAAGAACGGCAAACAAGTTTATATACTCGGCGATGAGAAGAATTCCATGATAGCTGATGAAGTCCGGTTTTTATGCACCTTTTTACCTTTCAAAATAGGACGATACATTGAACTGATTAAAAAAGGAAACCTCCTTGAATGTTACGAAGATTTAGAGCAATTTGTAAAAGAGCTAAATAAGTTTGAATTTTCCGAATTATACAATCTCAACCATTCAGATATCAACTTTTTTCTTTCCAATATGATTAGTGCGAAAAGAAAAAAGGGGTTCAGAGTTCAAAACAGCAAATTTGTAGATTTTATTTATGAAATCGTTAAAAATAGAAAAGACAACAGGTTTAATCTTGTGGATATTTTTAACAGCTTTGCTGATAAAAGAACTCGTAGCAGAAGTTTGTTTATAAATAGAAATATGTCTGCTATACATATAAAATTATTGGATAAAATCTTTAAGGGCAGGGGGAATATAGTTTTTCATTTGGGA
Source organism: uncultured bacterium (assembly GCA_964559045.1). Classification (GTDB taxonomy): domain Bacteria; phylum DYJV01; class DYJV01; order DYJV01; family DYJV01; genus CAZLFW01. The sequence goes on along the minus strand of CAZLFW010000124.1, from coordinate 6,348 downwards.
GCTGGACACCCTTTGAGAGAATGGGGAATTGAAAAATTTATTGATTTAGGTGAAAAAATTTTTGACACGTTTGACGTTAATATTACCGTAACAGGTGGTAGAAACGAAAAAAAACTGGGTAAAAAGTTCGGTGAAATGTTGAACAGTAAATATAGCAACAGATTTATCAATCTTGTGGGTAAAACGGATATTTCATTGCTTAAAGCGGTCCTTCTTAAAAGCGTTCTTATGATTTCCACTGATACCGGAGTTATGCACCTTGCTGCTGCTTGCGGGACAAATATTATTTCTCTGTTTTACGGTTCAGCGTATGTATACGAAACAGGTCCTTACACGGAAACTGCTTTGATTCTTTCCCCGAAAAGGGAATGTTATCCTTGCACCGAGGAGCACCAATTTTGCGACAATATTGATTGTAAAAATGATATTTCTACGCACGACGTGTTTACTGTTGCAAAATATTGGCTCGGAAAATGTAATTTTGAAGCATTGAAAAAATATTTTTCAAAACGAAAAAATGTAGTTTTATACGAGCCTTATTTTGACAGATATGGAATTTGCTACAAAAATATTTTGAAAAAGAAAAAAAACGAAAAAATAAGGGAAAAAGGATTCGGATATGCTTGAAAAAAATTTGGCTGTTTTAAAGGAGAAATTTCCCGACATATATGAAAAGATTTTAAATACCGATATTTATAGGAATTTTGAAAGAACAGGCTCAACAGTGAAAATAGACGGAAAAACCCTTTTTTCAAAATACAATCCAAAACTTGAAGCAGAAAAGGTTTTTGAAAAATGGGTTTCCGAATATGGCGGGAAGGATACAGTTGTTTTTATAGGAGTGGCAAATCCATTTGTTATTAAAGAATTTTTATCAAAAGGTGCCAGAATTTCAGCATTTGTAACCGATTTTGAAATATTTAAAATTGCTCTTTCGTTATTTGATTATTCAGACATTTTAACTAACATTGAACGTATGAATGAATTAAAGGAAGGCATCCCTGAAGATTGTGTGTTTGTTACAAAAGCTGAGAAAAAAAATCTCAAAAAAGGGATAGCAAATAAATCCTACATGAAGATTTTGCTTGTGAAGCCTATTTACGGGGGGTCATTGCCTGTTGCAAATTATTGCGAATTAAATTTAAAAAACTCAAATGTAAAGTTAAAAACAATAGATTCCAACAGGTGTTTCAATGCTTTCCAAATGATTCCGGATACACTGGTAAAAAAGGAAAATGTATCGAGAATTAGAGCTTTTCTTGCTGATTTTATTTCGGAGTTAACTTGCTGTGCAATAGAAGAATTCAAGCCTGATGTGATTTTTGCGTTGGCTCAGGCTCCTTTGAACGAAAGAGTTTTAAAGTATGCTTCGGAAAAAGGTATTGTAAAGGCTTTCTGGTTTGTGGAAGATTGGAAACTATTTACCTATTGGAAATATTTTGCACCTTTTTACGATTATTTTTTTGTTATACAGCAGGATGAATTTTTTAAAAAGCTCGGAAGCATAGGAGTAAAAAATTTTCACTATTTGCCTCTTGCATGCGAGCCAACGGTTCATAAACCTATTGATGTTTCAGAGGAAGATAAAAAAAGATACGGATCCACACTTTCTTTTGTGGGAGCAGGTTATTACAACAGAAGAAAATTTTTCAGAAAATTTTTGAATTACGATTTTAAGATTTGGGGGTCAGATTGGGACGGTGAAATAAATTTGAGCAAGCTGATACAGGAAAGAGGAAGGCGTGTTTCAACGGAAGAAAGCGTTAAAATTTTTAATTCATCTTTAATCAATATAAACCTTCATTCCTCAACTTATTATGAAGGTATAGCTCCTGACGGAGATTTTGTGAACCCGAGGACTTTTGAAATAGCAGCTTGCAATTCTTATCAGTTAGTTGACAGAAGGAAGTATCTGCCCCTTCATTTTAAAGAAGGGGATGAGATTTTAACATATTCTTCGGAAAGAGAGCTGAAAGATTACATTTCCGATATAATGGATAATCCGAAGAAATATGAGGGTGTAAAAAACGCATCTTACAAACGGGTTTTACAAGAGCATACGTATTTTCACAGAATGAGCACTGTTTCAACTATTTTGGGATATACTTTTGAGAAAAAAAGAGAGAATTACACTTCTGAAAAAGAGTATTACCTTTCCGAATTCAACTCTATCGAGGAAATCGCGGCACATATTTCTAAAAAGCCAAAAGTATCGGAAACAGATACATTGTTTTTACTTATGAAATCACTTAAAGATACGTATCTCAAATGATACAAGGTTCACAGTTCAAAGGTATTTTAATAACAAATGCCATTTTAAGTGAAAAATCGTATAAAAACTATTTTAGCGAAGAAGGGTTAATTGTGCCTGCGCAGTGTGCTCCTTTACTTGTTTCGTCATCGTAAATCTGGATGTTTTCGCTGTTGCAATTGGGACATGTTTTTAGTTTTTTTTCATCTTCTGTTATTGTTCTGTTTAAGTCGCAATCCATGCATAAAATTTTCCAAGACATTTTTACCTCCTTTTTTCCAATATTTTATTCAATGTTTCATTGTATATTTTATGGTTGTTACTGCCGAACAACACCATAATCACTTTTTCAACCGAGGTGTCTTGCTGCAAAAAATTCATAATGGTTTCAAGAGCTATTTGTGACGCTTCTTTTATAGGGAATCTGTAAACTCCGGTGCTTATCGAAGGGAAGGCAACTGAAGACAGATTGTGTGAATCAGCTAATTTTAATGAGTTGAGATAAGCGTTTTTCAGGAGATTTTCTTCGTTGTTTTTCCCTCCTCTCCAAATAGGTCCAACAGTATGTATTACGTATTTGGCACGTAAATTTCCCCCTGTTGTTATAACTGCTTCACCTGTTGGCAGTTTTCCGATTTTTTCTATTATTTTTTTGCATTCTTCCAAAATGGCAGGTCCTCCTGCCTTGTGAATGGCTCCGTCAACTCCGCCGCCGCCCATTAAAGATGAATTTGCCGCATTTACAATTGCATCTGTGGCTACTTGGGTAATATCTCCTTGTAAAAGCTCCAAATAAGATTTGTTTATTCTAATCATGATCTGTCAATTCCTCCTGTAATAGCGTTTCAAACAATTATTTTTGTAGCTTCATTATATATATATTTAATATTTCAAATTAAGTCAAATTTTACACTTTCCGTTTTTTGTAATATAAGACCTTTGCACAGTGTTTTTAACTGCTAATAGAATTTTTATTTAATATCAACAAGTTATGAATTCTTTAGTTGCCACGTTCCTTCAGAATGACCCCAAAAAGTCATTCTGACCCTGAGCAAAGCGAAGGGGAAGAATCCATTGTAACTATTTGTTTTTGCTTGCTTGTCTATTTTGTATTTTTTAAATATTTTTTACCGTGCAAAGCTTTCACCTAATATCTCAACGGTAATTATCCTTTTATTTTTTGAGTTATCTTCCATAAGAAAAAGTTTTCTTTGTTTATTTTTTTAAAAAACAAGTCAAATATAATATTTTTAGTATGTTTTGTCCCTTTTTTATTTTCATTTCAGGCATTTACCCCTTTTGGGAAGGTGCGAAACTTGAGTTATTTACTTTACGGAATATTCGTGTTAATTGGGAAATATGAAAAACTTAATTGATTTTTACAAAAAAGTAACAATATTTTCCAATCTTACCGAAGAGCAGTATCGCATGATTTCCGAGATAACCAAATTGAAACATTATCGCAAAAAGGAGACTATTTTTAACGACGGTGAAGAAGCCAACGGATTTTACATAGTTTACAGCGGCAAAGTAAAGATTTACAAAGTCTCTTTTGACGGAAGAGAACAGATTTTGCACATATTCGGGAAGCATCAGATTTTCGGTGAAGTTCCTGTTTTTTCCAATAAAGTTTTTCCTGCAACAGCCACTACTCTTGAAAATTCGGAGATAATTTTTATTCCTAAAGAGAGATTCATATCTCTTGTTAATGAGCATCCTCAAATAGCATTGCAAATAATCGGTGTTCTTTCAATGAGACTCCACGCTTTTACAAACGTAATTGAAAATTTGTCCCTGAAAGAAATTCCTTCGAGGCTTGCGTCATACATTATTTATTTGAAAGAGAAAAGCGGGGAAAGCATGAATGTGGAGTTGGAGGTGAATAAATCTCAATTATCGTCTATTCTCGGCACAATTCCAGAGACACTTTCAAGGATTTTTACAAAAATGTCACAGAATAATATTTTGGAAATAAAAGGCAAATTTATAATTATAAAAGATTTTGAAAAGCTTGATGAAATTGCCAATGGTTTTGAAAAATTATAATTGAAATTTTTTCATATATACTGTATGCAGTTTGACATGATTTTACCCCTGATAATTTTTACCATAAACATACCTTTTGGATACTGGCGCGAAGGTGTTAAAAAATTTTCAAGAGATTGGTTTCTTGCGGTGCATCTTCCAGTGCCTTTTATAGTTGCCATAAGATTGTTTATGGGCGTCAAATTAACGGTCCCTTTGTTCATGCTGTTTGTTGCGTGTTATTTTTCAGGGCAGTATACAGGCTCCGTTATAAGAAAAAAGATTAAAGGACACAATGTTTCCAAAAGGACGGAAAATGATTAGAAGTATGACAGGCATAGGAATTGTCAGTGAAAGTTTTGATGACAGCTCCATTATCATTGAAATAAAAAGCGTAAATCACAGATATCTTGACATTTCTTTCAGAATGCCCAATTTATTGAATATTTGGGAGAAAGATTTCAGAGACCTTGTAAAGAAAGAAATTAAAAGAGGAAAAGTGAATGTTTCCATATATTTTGAAAATTTCGGAAGACTTTTTTCAAATGTAGGTGTTGATATTGAGCTTGCAGAGCATTATTACAATGCTTTGAAAAAATTAAGTTCCGAATTGAGACTTCCCAATGAAGTTACAGTGATTGATTTTTTATCAATGAAAGGGGTTTTTGAGCTAAAAGAAGCTGAGCCTGACGACAATTTAAAGAATTTTTTACTTGAAAACCTTAATAAAGCCGTTGCATCATTGAACAGCATGAAACAGGCGGAAGGCAAGCATCTTGCCGAAGATATTGAAGAACGTTTGAATATTCTAAATGATTTAATTGACAACATAGATAAATCCAAACATCTTATAATGGAAAAGCACAGAGAAAAACTCGAAGAAAACATTAATAAAATTTTTGCAGACAAAAGAGACCTTCTGAATGAAAAAAGGGTTGAATTTGAGATTACCCAATTCTCGGACAGAGTGGACATAACCGAAGAAATAGTGAGATTTAAAAGCCATTTGAGCAAATTTTACAATACTTTAAAGGAAGCTCCTCCTGTGGGTAAAAAACTTGACTTTATTTTACAGGAGCTTAACAGAGAAGCAAATACAGTTTCTTCAAAGAATAATCTTAGCGAATTATCGGAAAATATCATAGAAATCAAAACACAGATTGAAAAAATAAGAGAGCAGGTGCAAAACATAGAATGAGTAAAGGGACTCTTTTTATTATATCCGCTCCCTCTGGTGCGGGCAAATCAAGTTTAATCAGAAGAATTTTAACTGAAAGAGAGGACTGTATTTTTTCGGTATCTTATACTACAAGACCTGCAAGAGGGCGAGAGAGGCACGGCATTGAGTATTTTTTCATCAATGAATCCGAATTTATAAATATGATAGAGGAAAACTTGTTTTTGGAGTATGCCAAAGTTCATGATTACTATTACGGCACAGGAAAAGAATATATATTGAAAAATCTCGACAACGGTAAAAACGTTATCCTTGACATAGACTATCAAGGGGCAAGAATAGTTAAATCCAATCTATCGGGAAAAAAATATGATATTGTCAGCATATTTATCATGCCGCCGTCATACTCGGAATTGAAAAACAGACTTGAAAAAAGGGCTACCGACAGAGAGGATACTATATCAACTCGTTTGAAAAATGCCATTGTTGAAATGGAAAATGCTTTGTTTTACGATTATGTTATTATTAACAGAGTGTTTAAAGATGCGTGTTTCGATTTGTCCTCCATTTTTAGAAGCAATTCTCTTAAAACCGATAATTTGAAACATAAAATAGATAAAATTATAAAAAAATACAAGGAGGAATTACATGGCACGAGTAACAATTGAAGATTGTTTGGAGCAGGTTCCCAACAGATACCAGCTGACTATATTGGCGTTTAAAAGAGTAAAACAGCTTGTAAAGGGTGCAACTCCTCTTGTTGAGCCGGAAGGAAACAAATTAACAGTAGTGGCTTTGAAAGAGATTGCAGCAGGAAAAGTAAAACCTATGGAGCCTGAATTAAAAGAGTATTATTAATTTGCAAAAATAGAAAGCTTTGCACGGTAAAAAATAT
>CAZLFW010000123.1:0-9092 GCA_964559045.1 uncultured bacterium | reverse complement strand
GCTCAAAAAAGCTTTTGAAGAGCTTTTTGCCCAAAAAACGGGGCATAAAAGAGCGGTGGAGCCTTGTAATAAAATTTTAAAAATTGTCAAAAATTACAAATTCAATAACGAATCAGTCGTTATTTTCAAAGAAAAACTGTTACCGGTTTTAAAAACCAAATTCGGAAATGACAAAGAAGTTCTGGAGATGCTAAATAAAATAGAAAAAAACATTAAGCCTGTAAAACTCGGCTTGGCGTAAAATAAAAGTTATAAACAGGTTACGAATAAAACATTATAACGTCTTTAATATTATTAATAATATGCTCCGGCTTATGCTCATATATTTCCGTAAAGCTGTTTTCTCCTTCTCCCACAATTATTATGGATGGTATTTTGGCTTTTCTTGCAGTATATACATCCGTTAAACTGTCACCGAGAAAAAATATATCATGTTTGTCCTTGTTTTTAATTCTGAAAAATTTCAAAATTTTTTTTACACCTTCAATATTAGGTTTTAAAAAATCCACATCATCTCTTGAAACAGTTATGTCAAAAAATATTTTGATTTTAAATTTATCAAGCACGGAATCAAGGGCTTTTCTTCCTACATTTGAGCAGAGTGCAATTTTAACATCTTTTTCAGCAAGTTTTTTTAACAAATAATCAACATTTTTTTTCAATTTCCACCTTTTGGCAGCATCGTTGTCATAAAAATCGTAAATTCTGTCAAAATCGGAAATTATCTTTTTTTTTAACAAAGGATTTTCAATATTTTTTTGAAAATAGTTGTATAATTTGGCATAATCGAATTTCTTGAGTTTTTTTACCGGAAGATTAAGATTGTAGTTAATATCGTAACCTTGTAATATTCTGCACATTTCATCCATAGATTCTTTCAATTTCCATTGAAAATCAACCAATGTCCCTTCAAAATCGGAAATAAGCAGTTTCATTTTATTTTCTCCAATTTTAAAACCGCATCCCTGTAATATGGCGATGCCGCTTCTTTTGCTTCATTAAACGAAATCCTGTTATACATCCATTGTAACTTTTTAAGCACTTTCTTTACGGAAGATTCCACTGTTTTAACCTCTATGAAATGTTTTGAGTTATTTTTGAAAAAGCTAACACTGTCTGCATCTTTAAGAATATTAGAATCAAAGTCTCCGCCTGTTTCGTGGTTTGATACAAGAGTATGAACCTTTGCAATTTTATCGGAAGGATAATGGTTGTTTTTTAAAAAATCCGCAAGTATCTCAGCACTTCTTTCCTGATGGTATTTTAAAAAATCTTTGTTGAGAAATCCGTCGTCAGATTGATACATTTTTTCATATACCTTGCCGTCTCTGAAACCTCTTTCCAAATCATGTCCCAAAGCGGCTATCCTTAACTCTTCGGGAGGCTCCTTCCCTTTGATTTTTTTATAAAGATAAACCGAGTATTTTTCAGTATCAATAAGATGTGCGAGAATCATCTTTTCCAAATCCGTTTTATTTTCTAAAATTTTATGTATGTATTCGGCTACTTTTTCAATCATTTTCAAAAACCAATGCTCCTGTGGGACAGCTTTTGACACATTCAGGCTCTCCGCCGCACAACCAGCAATGAACAACCTTATCATTATATTCAAATATTGCGTTAAAAGGGCAGTCTTCCACTCTTTTAAAATTTTCCCAGAAAAACTTGTTCCTTTCCGCTTCATCAAAGTCTTTTCCTTCGGATTTCAGGCAATTCATCTTTTTACATTGCCTGCATACAACTGGCTCATGAGGGTCTATGCTCAAGTCATTAATCTCAACTCGTATTGCACTACCGTTTCTATCAACAAATCCGAGATTTGATATGGAGCAGGAGACTTCGCATAGTAAACAGCCTGTGCATTTTTCTTTTATTATTTTTATTTTCATTTATTAACTCCTTACAGATTTTTTAATCCCAGTTCTTCGGCTCTGTTTTCGGGAACAATCCCGTTATTGTCCCATCCGTGTATTTCATAGTATTCGTCAAGCAATTTTTCGAATTTATCCCTGTGAATTCTTATCCCTTTTGTCGGTCCGTCAGGTATAGGCTCATCATAAAACAAGTCGGGAAGATAATCGTCTTTTCTTGAAATCCCTTCTCTGTTTATATACATTCTTTCAAGAGTGTAAATTCTTTCGCCAAGCAGAGCAAGCTCTTTATCCGATATTTTTATATTAAGAGCTGTTTCGAGCAATCGTGAAATATCCATATATCCTATTGAGCTTATACTTGAAAAAATTCCCGCAAAACGGCAAAGCCCAATGGAATCCACTACTGCATTAAATATTTCATGCCACCAAACCATTCGTCCTTTTCCCGTATAATCTTTAAAATCTTTTCCCACATCTCCTCCGTAAAATTCAGCAAGCAGGTCTCTCGGATAAGGAACAACGTCAATTGAAGCTCTGCTTCTCATGTGGCATGTCCCTCTTGTTGCAACGGCGAGTCCGAATGCAAATGCAATAACAGGCCTTTCATCTGTCATTTCAATGGAAACGTTTTTAATGGAAAGCATTTCTTCTTTTGCTCTCGGATCATTAATCTTTTTATAGGCAAGACTTCCTTCGGCAGCTATTTCACCGAATCCTCTTCTGTAAGCCATATCAGTTAACAATTTCTCTATTGCTTCATGGTCACCCCACTCAAGCGGGTAACCTACATCTTTCTCCGTTATAATTCCTTCCTGATAAAGCTTGAAAAAATATCCTATATAATCTCCACCGGATATTGTATCAACACCGAATCTGTTACACAGTTCGTTGAGTCTCAATACGGAGGAAAGATTAAGATTGCCTACTGTGGGACCAAATGCAGCTATTGTGGCATATTCGGGACCTTCTCCTTTGGAGCCTTTGCCTGGACCGTCGTTAACTTCGTATCTATGCCTGCAATGAATCGGACATCCGAAACACGATACCATCCCTTTGGCATATTTTTCATTTAAACTTTCGGCATACAGTTCTTCCACCGCAGGGTCCGTTACATGGGTGTATTGATGATATTTGTAACTTGTAAAACCTTTTTTATTCGCATTTTTTAACAATAGCGGTGTGCCCAAAACCCCGAGAGCTTTTCCCCATCCAGTTCCCGTTGCTTTTTTATTGGTTTCCCTAAGGTCATTAAGATATTGCTTGGGATTTGCAAGTTTAAAAGGCGTTCTTCCTCTTACTGCAATGGCTTTTAGGTTTTTGGAACCCATTACCGCTCCCATTCCCGTTCTTCCGGCAGCGTTTTTCAAACCTGTCATAACACATGCAAATCTAACAAGATTTTCCCCTGCTTGTCCTATACACATTACCCTTATGCTTTTATCTCCAAGCTCTTCTTTTATGAGCTTCTGTGTTTCCCATGAATCTTTTCCCCATAAATGGGCAGCATCTCTGAATTCAATCTTATCGTTGTCTATGAAAATATAAACAGGTTTCTCACTCTTACCCCTGATTATCAAATGACTGAACGCAGTTGAGGCAAGCTCTGCACCGAAATATCCTCCCATATTGGAATCACCGAGATAACCTCCGCTTTCGGGAGCAATGCTTGAAATGTTAATTCTGCCGTAAAACAAACCGGTTAACAATCCTGCTCCCACAATAAACGGATTTTCGGGACTGAAAGGCTCCATCCCCTTTCTCGTGTATTTATACAAATAATACATATTTAATCCTCTGCCGCCGAGGAATTTCTCTCTCAATTCTTTTGAAATGATTTCAGGTTCGGCTTTTTGCTTCGTTAAATCCACAAAAAGCGCTTTTCTGCTTAATGGCATAATTTTTTCCTCCTTTGTTTGTGTATATGCGTAAATGTGTAAATGCGTTATGTATTTGATGATTTTTTCTTTTGATACTTAATAAAATTTAAAATCATTCTTCTTAATTTTTCTATGGTTTCTGAAATCTCATCAAATATTGCTTCTGATAAATAATTTAATTTTAATGCAATTATTAATAAAGTTTCTAAATTTTTCATTTTCTGGTAATTTATACAAAACCAACCGTGAAGCAAGAGATTTTTCGGGCTAACGCCCTCAAAATGACAGCTTTTGTGGTAAATAAGAATATTTGTGAAAAAATTGCTGTTGGATTTTACATTTGGTTTTGTATTATTTGTAATTTTATAAATTTTTTCTATTAAATCAATTCCTTCTTTCCAGATATCAAGATCTTTATGTGTAAAACTACTCATGTTCCTATCCCCGCATTCGCGCATATCCGCATCTACGCCTTATGGTATTCACTCATTCACGCATTTACTCTAAAATTTCCAAAAAATGCTCAACAACTTTATTAGCAAATTTTTCATCTTCAAGATGAAGGTCATACTCTTTTATTACTATTCTTTTATCAGCAAGTTTTTTTAAAGTATCAATAAATATTTTATCGGTTTCAGGCTCATGAATCGGTGAACCTTCATAATCTATTGAACTCCATCCTTTTAATGGAAATAGGAATACAACTTTGCTTTTCTCTGCAGCTTTATTTAATTTTCTTGCAAATTCTTCCGCAACTTTTTTCATTTCATCGGCATTAACACGTAACATTGTCCTATGTTTATCAAGGTCAAACTTTTTTCTTTGGTAATAATCGGGTTTATATTTCCTTTTGGACGGACTCATAACATTTACTCCGCTTGGAGCAATAACCATTGGGATTCCGACTTTTCCTGCATTTTCAAGCCTGTCAGGTCCCGCCGCTCTCATTCCTCCGAGAATATATTCGCCAACTCCACCGGGAGCCAAATCTATAACAGCATCAAAATAGCTGTCCAGAATCATCTCTTCCATTGCCCTGTCGCAAACACCGGCAGCTGAAAAGCCTATAATTTCGAATTTTCCTGTTGCTTCCAGCATTTCTCTAACAAAAGTAGCACATTTTTCACAGATTCCGAACATAGAAAGAGCAACTGCTTTTTTGCTTTCAGCTCTTGTTTTGGAAACAGGTTTCACTTTATTCATTCCCGCAACTGCAAATGCCGCTCTATCGAGAACGTTTTTCAGCAGTTCCGATAAACCTGCAATTTCCACAACAGAATGAAAAAGCATAATATCGCCTTTACCTATATATCTTGTTGCAAGTCCGGGTAGTGCTGCTGTTGATGAAATTATCAATTTCGGCAGTCCAAAAGGGAGTTTTTGCATTGAATCGCTAATCATTAACGTGCCTGTTGAGCCGCCTATTCCTACAACAGCGTTAATTTCTTTCTTCAAATAATGTTCTTTTGCTATTTTGGTAATTCCGTTTGTCATTATTTGGGTAATTTTAGCCCTTTCGCGGGAATTATTTATCTCTTCAATGGTGGAGCCTCCTGCTTCGGCAACCTTTCCGGCGGAAATATTAGCATCGTTAAAGTTATGTTTCCCCATTGATATATCCATTAACAAGCATCTTTCACCTGTCTCCTCTATCATGTTTTTCAGATATATTGCAGCATCTCTTTTTGTATCCAGTGTTGATATTAATAAGACTGACATTTATACTCCTTTTCTATGCGTTTAAGCGTTTATGCGTGTAAGCGATAATGCGTAAAAGCGTATATGCGTATAAGCGTGTATGGGTAAATGTGTTTAAGCTTAAATGCGTATAAGACGCATCCCCGCATTTCCGCATCCTCGCATTAACGCATTCACTCATCCACGCATCTACCCATTCTCTTTTTCCAAAATATCCTTAATCATTTTTTTTAGAGTTTCCTTATTAACTTTTCCCGAATCACCGACAGTTGGAAATTCTTTTAAAATTTCAAGACGTTCGGGAAGTTTGAATTTTGCGAGCTGATTTTTAAGCAAAAACTCTGTCATATCTTCAAATGAAAACTTTGCACCTGCTTTTAAAACAACAAATGCACAACATTTTTCTCCGAGTTCTTTATCAGGCATTGCAACTATTGCAACATTGGCTATTGCGGGATGTTCGTTCAGGAGACCTTCTATTTCAGCGGGATATATGTTTTGTCCGCCTCTGATAATCATATCTTTCTTTCTTCCCATTATCCATATAACACCTTGCTCCCACTTTATGAGATCTCCTGTTGTTGACCAGCCGTCTTCGTTAAAAACAGTCATAGTTGTTTCCAAATCTCTGAAATATCCGGCAGGAGAATGAGGACCTCTGAACCATAAAGCACCCACTTCGCCTTCGGGAAGCTCGTTTCCGTCATCGTCGAGAACTTTTACCACGTTTCCTTCCAACGGTTTTCCAACTGATCTCCTTCTAAGCTCCGCAGGATAAGACACTTTGCAGCCGCAAATGGATCCCACATCCTGAGTGCCGAGATCACTTGTAATAACTCCGCCCATTCTCTTTTCAGCTTCCTGTGCAACATCGGGAGGCAAATAACCGCCTGCCGACCTAATAAATCGCAAGGTTGTCAAATCATATTTCTCAACGTCTTTTTCAAGCATTCTAACAAGGTGAGTGGGCACTACACCTATTGCGGTAACTTTTTCTTTTTCCATTAATTCAAGAGCCGCTTCCGCTGTGAATTCCTCAAGGAGAACTATTTTGGCTCCGCATAAAGGAGCGGCAAAATAAACCAGTGTTCCCGCAGCACCACCTGCATGCGGGGCAATGGCGGCAACAGTATCGTTTTTAGTTAAATACCACAAATCGATTCTTGACTTTGAAGTGCAGAGACGAGGTGCAATGGGCCATTCCACAAGTTTGGGAATACCCGTTGTCCCTGTTGTGGAAGTTAATATGGCAACATCTTCACATGAATTAAATCTTCTTTTTGAAAATTCTTCTTCAGGTAGAGTTTTTTCCTCTTGGGCTATTTTTATTAAAGAATAAAAATTATCTCCCATTCCCGATAGGAGCTCTTCTTGAAGCAGATAAAAATGTTTAATCGTATTATATTTTTCATTCAGTTCCTTAAACATTTCAACATAGTTGAACTTTCTGTAAATGTGGGGAATAATTACAGCTTTTGCTTTGGTCCTTTCTATCATATAGTCAAGCTCCCTATGCCTCATATAGGGATAAACTGTTAATGAAATTAGTCCCGCTCTTTCTGCTGCAATTCTCGCAAGAAAACCGTAAGCTGTATTCGGAGATTGTATTATTATTCTATCGTCTTTTTCAAGCCCTGACTCTATAAAGTGAGTTGCAATAGAATCAATTTGCTTTTTTGCCTCACCCCATGTTATTCTGTAAGTGGAATCCACAAGAGCTTCTTTATTGGGAAATTTTACTGCATTTTCAGCCCAAAAATCAAAAAATGTCTCATCTGTCCAAAATCCCGCATCTTTAAATTCTTTTATCATTTCATCACTGTATCTTATAACTCTCATTGAAAACCTCCTTGATTATATTTAATTTTTTGCGAATTTGTTTTGATTTGGCAATGTCTCGAAAAACTCAAACACCTGAGCTAATGAATTGATTATATTTAATTTTTAAAATTATTTTGATTATTAAAAAAGTAGTCTGCATTTTCTCTCTAATTTGAAAATTTTATAATTTCCCCGTTTTCCGAAAAACTCCGAATTTTTCGGAAAAGGGGGAAAACTCCCCCTGTGTTTGTTTTGTATTAAAAACAGTAAATTATCTTCAACCAAGAAGCAACCCCTTTGGTGCCGTTCCTCACGTAAACTTCAGGCTGTATTCTTAAAGTCATAAAAATGTTTTTATGATTAAACCATATACCGGGTCCTATTGCAATTTTTCTCGTATGATGCCTTTCGTCTTTCTTTAAAAGTTTCTGAACGGGAGCTGGAATTGTTGCTTTTATGTCATAATCGTCATCAGTTGTCTGCATATACACATACCCCCCCAATCCGACTCTAAAGGTTTTTGTAAAAGCATAGGAAATATTGTAATCAAAGTGAAATTCCTGCCCCGGAGTCCTGTCAACGTTAACGCCGTAAACTGTAGGGGCATCATCCTGTTTAGTGTTGAAATCATACATAAGTTTCAAAGATAGAGCCCAGTTTTTGGAAGGGAAATAAGTAACCGCAAATACAGGCTCAAAAGTCCAAAAATTGTGGCTGATTGTAGCCATATTTTTATCTTCCTGATTATTTGTTGGAATATAAACGTCAACAAGAGAAAAAACAAAATGCAGTTTTCCCGCCAGTTTATGAAAAGTCCATACAAAAGGGCTGTAAATAATGTAAGGCAGATTGAAATCAGAATAATGACTTTTTCCTTTGGGCCCTAGAGGAACTTTAAAATCAAGATTTACATTTAAAAAAGGGAGAAAAAGATGCTGTCCGTAATTTCCTCCGAGAATTTGATGCTTACTTATCCAGATAAATCTGAAAACTTCAGCCCAAACACTTACTTTATCAAAAGCTCCTATATGCTTTCCTGTATCGTCTTTCATGGTATCTGCAGAGTAATTAAAAGTATAACTTTCTGCATAAAATCCAGGTGGCGGAGCTGCTCCTACAAGAAAACCTTCCGCACCATTAGGATATGAGCCTCCTCCGCCTGCAAACAAAGGCAAAGCATTAAAAAGAAAAACAATTGCAAAAATTCCGAAAAAAATCTTAAACTTTTTCATACAAACCTCCTTTTTTAATATTTGCTGCAAATATATTTTCAGCAATTGAAACATTTTTCATACATATTCAAAGTTAAAAATAAATTAACTTTGAATATGTTTATAATTTAAGACCCCCATCTTTTAAATAAATTATGCTCAATACCAAACTGGTCCAAAACTTTTCCTATTGTCTGATTTACAATATCGTCTATTGTTTTCGGCTCGTGATAAAAAGACGGCATTGGAGGCAAAATAACACCGCCGATTTTTGTGACTTTTTCCATTAACTCAAGGTGTCCCAAATGTAAAGGAGTCTCTCGCACGACAACCACAAGCTTTCTTCTCTCTTTAAGGCAAACATCCGCAGCTCTTATAATAAGATTTTCATTGTAAGAATTTGCAATTCCCGATAATGTTTTAATGGAACACGGGATTACCACCATGCCTTCGGTTAAAAAAGAGCCGCTTGATATTTTGGCTCCTATATCCTTAAAATCGTGAACTTCATGAGCCAGTTTTTTTATATCGTCTATATCCGTGATATTACATTCTTTTTTTATTATCCTTTCGGCAGAGCTGGAAACAATAAGATGAACCTCCACATTTGA
>CAZLFW010000122.1:0-6144 GCA_964559045.1 uncultured bacterium | reverse complement strand
CTTTAGCTGTCCAGTTAAAGCATCTTTATTTAGACCCATGGCACCTTTTGCCCAGAAAGGCATGCCTGTGTCTGTATTTCTCAGTTCAAGGGTATTCCCGTCTGAATCTGTGATTTTTATTGCAATATTTCTAATTGAACCGTCATCCAGAGAAATTTTGAATGCTTCAACTGTTATATTATCTCCTTCAATTGGTCTGTCCACTTCAGCATTTTCCCATAATTTTGCAGGTCCGAGTCCGTATATCGTTACTTCTCCCTCGTTTGTGGAAAGTTTAAATCCGTTCATGGATTTTACACCTATTTGAGGAACACTTGTTACTGTCCCGAAATAGGTTACAATTTCCGAATTAGCAATAAGTTTAGAAATAACAGGGGTTACGTTTTCAGGCTGTATTATGCTTGTATTGTCAAGAGTATCAATATTATCCGCAAACTCAGAATCAACAGATGCAGCACTTAAAGAAGATGTTACTTCCGGCGGAGAGCCTAAAAGATAAACTTCTGCATCCTCTTTTGCATTGACCCAATAACCTTCACCTGCATTGACTTTTGCAAATTGTTTAATCTGATATTTGCTTACCAATTGTTGCAAATTGTTGTCTGGTGAAAAAATCTCCCATGTATTATTGTCAGAGTTCCATTTCCAGATTGAATTAACGCATTCTTTGTTGAAAGCATTGTTCATTTGAACATTATTTAACACACTGCCTACCAAATTCCAACCCTTTTTAAGCTTTAACTTGCTCTGCGACATCCCTGCTGCAAAACTTAATGATGAAAATGCTACGACTAAAATTGTTGCTAAAATAAACATGTTTTTCCTTTTCATTTTTAACCTCCTTATTTTTTAATTTCCATAGCAAAACTTTTTTTGCATATAACGAGCTTTTTTGATATTTGTCCTCCATAAAGGCATTGCTGTTGCCGAATCTCTGAGAATAATTGTCTCTCCTTTTGCATTGGTTATTTTTTCGGCAATAAAGTATGTTTTGGCGTTAATGTTTAATTTAAAAGCAGTAACAGTTATGTTCTCTCCCAAATCAGGCGTGGATACTTTCCTGAAAACCCAATATCTTGCAGGACCGATTCCGAAAATTTTGACCACACCTTTTTCAGTTTTTACATTCAAGCTCTTTTTTGAATGGTTGCCCCATAATGGCAATGAACTAACTGTCCCGCTAATGGTAACCTTGGGAGAAACTTTTAGAATGTTTTGCCAAAGTGCGTTGCCTGAAAAACCAAGACTTGAAATTCCAAAGATTAGCAGGGTTGTGAGAAAAAATTTTTTCATTATTTCACCTCCTTTTTAAATTTGTTTTGATATTGAAACACAACAACCGTGCCAAGACAAAATACAGTAATAACAGTATGTTATTTTTTTGGTGTTCGACGAAATTGTCGAATCCGACAACAATTTTGTCGAATGTTTAAGTTATAAAAACTAATTGACATATAAAGTAAAATTCATTAGAATTTTGTTATGAATATATTGATAGTTGACGATGAGATAAATCAGGCTGAACTCCTCTCCGGATTTCTTGAAAAGCAAGGTTTTAATATTTTTTCAACAACATCTCCCGTTGAAGCAATTGACATTGTTAATAGAGAGCATGTGGAGCTTATAATTTCCGATTATAAAATGCCTGAATTAAGTGGAGAGGAGCTTTTGGAAAAAGTAAAATCCATTAATCCTGAAATAAATTTTATTATGATAACCGCATACGGCGAAATTGATACTGCTGTTAACGTTATGAAGCGGGGAGCTGCTGATTTTATCCAGAAACCTGTTGATTTAAGCGAGCTTATTGAAAAAATAAGGATTTTGAAAGAGCAGTTGCTAATTAGAAGAACCACTAAAGAAATAGAGGATAAAATTGATGTGGAAATCCCTTTTAAAAATGAGAATATACTGACAATTTATAAGACGATTTATAAAATTGCCCCAAAAGACATAAATGTTTTAATAACTGGCGAGAGCGGATCGGGAAAAGAAGTTATTGCCAAAACAATACATAAATTGAGCCATAGAGGGAAATATCCTTTTGTTGCCGTAAATTGCGCTGCAATTCCTGATAACTTGTTTGAAAGTGAATTTTTCGGTCATGAAAAAGGCGCATTTACAGGTGCTGTATCAAGAAAAAAGGGTAAGTTTGAGCTTGCTAACAGAGGAACAATTTTTCTTGATGAAGTGGGAGAAATTCCTCTTTATTTACAGGGTAAGCTGTTAAGAGTGCTTCAAGAGCACGTTATTGAAAGAGTAGGAGGAGAACAAAGCATAAAAATTGATGCAAGGATAATAGCTGCTACAAATAGAGATATAAAAACCATGGTAAAAAAAGGAGAGTTCAGAGAAGATCTCTTTTATCGCCTTAATGTAATATCGCTACACTTGCCTCCTTTGCGTGAGAGAAAAAAAGATATACCTATTTTTATAAATTATTTTCTGAAAAAATTTTCAGGAGGAGAGGTTGGTATTTCTAACGGTGCAAAAGATATTTTGATTAAGTATCATTATCCCGGTAATATCAGAGAACTTGAAAATATAATTCAAAGAGCGGTGGCTCTCTGTAGTAACAATTTAATTAAACCTGAAGATTTGCCTGATGAGATTAAACTTGACAATTTAAAGGAATATGATTCAGGTGTTGATTTAAGCCTTAACAAAGAGATTGAGAGGCTTGAAAAAAATTTGATTTTGGAAGCACTTAAAAAGTTTGGGTGGAACAAGTCAAAAGCAGCCAAGTCTCTCGGTATAAACGAGAGAGTTATTAGATATAAAATAGAAAAGTATTCATTAAAAAAACATTGACTTATTTAAATTGAAATGTTAAATATATTATAATCTAAGTATTTAAGGATTGTTTAAATGACTGGCAGAGTTTTTTCCGTAAGTGCAATTTGGTGGTGGAGAAGCTTTAAAATACCATTGTGCCTACGGTAGAGATTTCTGCCATTGTATATTAAAAAGCCGTGGGCATAAGTCCACGGCTTTTTTTTTGGTATTTGAGCAAAACAAGGAGGGAAAAATGTCAAACGGAATAATTATTAAAGTAAAGCCTGAAATTATTACCGAAGCAATGAAAAAAGGAGTGGAAAAGATAAATATAGAAATAATCTTAAAAGAAGAAAACCTGCTTGAGAACAATGATAAATCTTTTAAGGAATACGGTTATTCAGGCGTTGAAACTTTGAGTATGAGAATATAAGCTTTTAATGCCACAGGTAAGTAATTCCAAAGGTGAGCCAACCGTAAGAATGGTCAAATGTTGTTTGTGTATATTTGTTGTATAAAAAAGGTATTTCACCGTTTAATTGCCTGTAAAAAAAGGAGCCTTGGAGTGAAAAAATCATTCTTTTGGAAATAAAATAACCTATTTTTCCTTTTAAAATATGATTGTTGTTAATATAAGAAAGCTCAGATTTCCTGTAAATTTTGGTAAAGGAATAATCAAAAGACGTTAAGGTTTTAAAAGGAGTTCTGAAAAAAAACGATAATCCGAATTTCCAAAACCACTCGCTTCTTTTTAAGGATACAGGCATTGGCGGCACTAAGTTTTGGTATTTGTCCGGGATCAATTTGGTGAGATTGCTGTCTATTTTAGAATCAATTCTGGTATATCCGTATTCAAGATATATGTTAGGATAAAAGTATTCAAATGTTTTTCCAAGTGTTGCTCTGAAATATTTGGTGGAATCTTTCATTTCTTTCATCTCGAAATAAGGCTCTTCTTTTTTTAAAAAACCTATGGTTACACTTGAATCAGGATAATTTTTCGTTAAAAAAATAAATTTTTCATTTACTTCAAGAGAAATATTACTATCTATTTTTTTTATATAATAGTTCATTTCATCTACATTTTTCATTTTCAAATCTTCCGCAATATTCCCTTTAAATCCTATTTCAAGGGATAAAATAGAATTAAATGATTTTCTTATTGAGTAATTATAAGTTAGAATTTTTAAATTGCCTGAGCCGTAGCTTATGTTTCTCTTTTTTAAAGTTCCGGAGAGCATAGAACGGTAAGTTAATCCGTAATTCAGATTTATTCCGTATTCTTTGTAGTCGCCTATGCTGCCTGCTTTTGAATATGAAATTGATTTTAAAGCTTTTGATTTTAAATTTAAAATATCAACTGTATCATTTAGCAAACCGTAGTTCAAATTGATTTCAAGACGCTTTGTGGGAATAACAGTTGAAGCGGGAGTATTGTCGGTAGCTGTTATATATATGGGAAGCTCAGCAGAGTATATACTGATTGTAAAAAAAAAAGATAAGAACAAAGCAATGAACTTTGTTCTTATTGGTACGTGAAAAATATATCTATTTCCTGAAAAAATTTATTTTAAATTGCTAATTGTGTATAATGTGAGAGCTCCCTGATATATAATTTGAGTAACGTCTTTGATTAGAGGTCTCCACATTGTCGGAACATGAACTTCAGTTGGAACAATTATCCCGTCTCCTGGAGACAATTTGTAATCAAGAATCTCAGTGCTGTATTCTTCAGGTTTACCCCATTCGGGCAGGTTGCGTCCTTCCCAGAATTTATCACTGTTGACATTTGATGAAGATATAACGGAGCCATCCGCTTTTATAACAAAAATATTTTCTTTGTCCGCATCTTTGGTTAACCCTCCTGACATTGAAATGTAATCTTTTACGGTAAAAGCATTTTTATATAACATTGCAGAAGGATTATACACTTCACCGAAAATAACAACACTTGAAGGAATTTTGGGGATAAAAATTTCATCTCCGTTTTCAAGCAGAATATCGTATATTGTCCCTTTTAATTTTTCAATATCTTTGGGAACAATTACTCCTGTAATTCTTCCGGTTACTTCGGTTTTTTTCATTTCTTCAAGAAGCCTTCGTTTTGACTCGAAAGATGCTTGTCTCCCCTGTAATTCCTGGGCGGTTAAATCAGCTTGCATTACACCTGCCTCTTCTTTTTCTATCTGTTTCCGCATCTGTATAATTGCTTTTGTAAGCCTTTGTTTTTGAAGCTCCTTAACAGACTTTCTTAATATAACTATACCTTGGGGATACGCTTTGTCCCTTAGCCCTTTTGCTGCTTTTAGAATATTATAGAGTGTTGTTTCTCCTTTTATAGGGTATACTCCTGGATTTTTCACATATCCGTGAATCGTTATTTTTTCAATTATTTCATCACTTTCAACGGATTTAACAACGATTCGGTCTCCGGGATTTAAAGTAATATTCAATTGCGGATTTTTTTCCAAAAGAATATCATATAAAAATATGGTCCCTATATTCTGACGTATTAACTCGCCAGAACTTACAGCTTTTCCTTTAATATTTTCAGCACGTTCCAGAGATGCTTTTGTTTTTGCTTTTGAAGCTTTTCTATATATGTCAACTTTTAAATTTTTTATATTTTTAGAGAAATTTGCTTTGGATAGTGCATAGGTTAGTCTCATATTAAAGTGGTAAGGTATTATGAGAGGTTTTTTTACTTCCCCTGTTATTTTTACGGGAGCTTGAATATATTTAGGGAAAAATCTGACAATGTCAAGGGGGTTGAGGGTTACATTATTTTTGCCGCTAATAATTTCTTCAGGAGTAAATTTGAAAATATCTTTGATTTTAAAAGTATTTAAATCTCTTCTTTCAACTTCAGCATAAGAGAGATCTGTATTTAACGTAATCATTTCTTTTTTAAATATTTCGGAAAGTTTCATATTTTCTCTGTATGCATAAGTGCTTGGATAAAGTATTTCACCTTCCATAATAACAACATTTTTTATTTTGTTAAAATTAATATTTTTTTCATATAAATTGTAAAATGTTACTGTATCACCTTGCATTAAAACAATATCTTTTTTCTTTTCAAAAATTTCATCAGGGGAAAAAGTTATATATTTAGGAGGTTCTCCGTAAGGATAAATGCGTTTAATAACTGCAAAATTTCTATTGGTGTTTGTGGTAAATTGCTGAGGCGTTAAGATTTCCGAAAGTTTCAATCCCTTTTCGAACGCATATATCCCAGGATATTTAATGTTACCTTTTAAAATAACAACATTTTTTATTTTTAAAAGGTCAATATCTGTAAAATTGTATTTGAAAAGATATATTTTATCCGCAGGCATTAAAGTTATATTATTCTTTTTGTTAATTATT
>CAZLFW010000121.1:0-8679 GCA_964559045.1 uncultured bacterium | reverse complement strand
ATCTGAAAAGGATACCATCCAGCTTATATCGTTAGTGTTGATGTCTGATTTTGACAGTCTCCGCTTCATTTAATCCACCGTAAATGTAAAATCTCCCTCTTTTATAGTGTTCGAACTTGCTCTGTTTTTAACATAGACATTGCCTGAAAAGCTTAATAATAATTCTGTATCAGAATCAGTTATCCTTCCTGATGAATTTATATCATTGTAATGAATCCCTTTTCCATTGAAAAAACTGGTTACATTGAAAGCTCTTTGAGCAGCTATGGAAAAATTTCTTTTATGAAAGCACACAATATTTATTTTCAAATCAGTAACAGATGAAAATCTGCTGTATATTCTCATTAATACAGGCAAAAAATTTGCAGAAATTTTGGAATCATCTCTCTTAAACACTATTCCTTTTTTGAATTTCATTAAAATTGAATTACTTTTAGAGTCTATTAGTATAAACTCATTAATTTCTGCTCTTTTAACTATTTCTATAATGTCTTGCAATATTTTGGCATCTTTTGACAGAGGTGTTTTGGAAAAGCCAAGTTGCCTTTGTTTAACATCGCCTGTGGGAGATATGCCTCCAGTGAAAAAACCGAAAGCACCTATGAGAGAGCCTATTGCTTCTTTTCTTTTTTCAGGATCAATTACTGAATTTGATTCAAGAAAAACGAAAAAACAGAGTAAAAGCAGAGACAGACATGTGTATAGCATGATAAAACTCTGGTTGCCTGAAGAAGATTCGGGCTCTCTTCTTTTTTTATTCATTTTCAAAATACTCCTCTTTCTCATTTTCAGTAAAAAAAGAAAGAAGCCTTCTTTCAAGTATTTGAGGATTCTCTCCTTTGGCTATTGATATGATTCCGTTAATGCAAACTTCTTTGAAAAGCAGCTCTTTTTCACTTTTTCTTTTTAATTTTCCGCCAAGAGGTATAAAAATTAAATTTGCAAGTATGGCTCCGTAAAAAGTGGTTATTAATGCAACAGCCATTGCAGGTCCTATTGCCTTGGGATCATTTAACTTTTGCAGCATCTGCACCAATCCTATCAATGTCCCTATTAATCCCATTGCAGGAGCGTATAACCCCATAGAATTCAACACTTCGTATCCGAATTTATGGCGCTCTTTCATAAAATATATTTCATCGGACAAAATCTCCCGAAGCATTTCTTCATTTGCCCCGTCAACTGCCATTTGCAACCCGTTTCTTACAAAATTGTCTTCCACTTCATTCATATCGGTTTCTATTGACAATATACCTTCTCGTCTTGCTTTGAAAGAGAGTCTTAAAAGCAGTCCAACAGTGTTGAAGTAATCTTCGGTTTTATTAAAAAAAGCTTTTTTTAAAATACGGAACAACATAAAAGTTTCGCTTAACGTGTAATTAACGAGAGTTGCACCAATTGTCCCGCCTATAACTATAAGAGCGGACGGCACATTGACGAATATGCTAATTCCGCTGCTTGTTAATATAGCTCCTGCAATTAATCCGAAAGCTGAAATTATACCGAGAAAAGTTGCAAAATCCATTTAAAACCTTTGTCTTTTTTATTTTGTTCTAAACAAATTTTATGCCAATTATCTTGACAATTCTTTTATTATGAATTTTTTCTCCGGAGATATTGCAAAAACAATCTCCTCTTCATCTTTTTCAACAACACCCACAAGCTCTTTCATTCCTCCGCACGTGCAATCGTAAAATATTAGTCTGTGTGTGGGGACCACATTATCAAACGCAAATTTTTCAGCTTCATCTTTTTCAAGGTTCAAGATTCTGACGTCTTTTGCACGAGATGTTGAGCCAAATCCTTGACATGTCAATACAATATTGTAAAATCTTCCTTGCTTCAACTCCATTTTCAGCTCCTTTTATAACATTTTTTCTATTTCATCGTAGAGTTTGCCAATGTCCGAGACTTTCTCGCAAACCTCTTTCATCAGCTCCTCCACATCAAGCATTCCTTCTTCCGCAACTTTTTCTTTCCATTTTTTATACTCTTCAAGATGGGAATTGTTGTGCTCTTTCCAATGGTGAAGCAAAATTTTCAATTTTTCCTTAAAACTTTTTTCATTAACATCGCTATGGTGATGGTGATGATGAGACATTTTATCCTCCTCCCTGAATTAAAAATAAAAATAGATTTTATCAACAAATTTTTTTACCAAAGGTTGTTCAATATATTTCTGCCATTTTTCCGTTATAAAATCAATATTGTTTTTAAAAAAATCAAAAGGAAGTATTATCTGATTATATCTGTATAATTTTTCTAACAACTCAAGTTTTTTATCTGTAAAGTCCTGCAATTTGTCCAACAAATCTTCCGGTGCGGTATAATTTAAAAATTCAGATTCGTAAAATTTATTGTTGTTTTTTTGGAAAAACTCCAGTTTTAAACAATCTGGATATATTGAAATTTTGGTTATGAAATTGTTGAACTTGGAATTTGTAACAGGTAAAGGATATTGAAGCTTTTTTGCTTCGTCAATGAAAGCAATATCCTTTACCTTAAAATTTTTTCTTAATATATTTTTCAGCTCTTCTTTTTCCCTGTCTGAAAAAAGAGCTTTAAAACAAGCTATTTTTAAAATATTTTCTTTTATCTCTATTGAATTGACATTTTCAAATTTCACAGCCGTGAAAATATCAATTTCTCTTAATATCAAAAATATGTCAGATATTAACCACCGCAACTTTTCCACCCGCATACACCGCAATATGGGCATCTGCTGTCAGGAACAAGGTCGTTTCCGCATTCGGGACAAATTTGCTTGCCTATCTTGGGAGAAATTTTCAGTTTTACTTCTTTATGTTGTTTTTTCTCCATATATTCTCTCAGAACTTTTGCCATTGCATCTGGTATCGACTTTATATACCCCTTTTTGGTTAATATAGGCTCACTTCCCATAATATCGTCAATCTGCTCAATAATGTATTCAAGCTGTATTCCGGATCTTAGAGCGAGAGATACAAGCTTGCCCACTGCTTCGGCTTTTGCAAGTTCGCTTGCACCGCTTCTGCCTATTTGGCAGAAAACTTCAAAAGGTTTGCCCACCAATTCGTTAATTGTAACATAGAGATTGCCGTATCCTGTCTTTATCCTGTATGTATAACCTTGCAAATGATCTATTCTGTCTATAGGCTTTAAGCCGTTTGTGAAAAATGGATGGTTGAAGTTCTTTTTTATAAATTCCACAACTTCTTTTTCTTCCAACTCTTCATATTGTTCAACATAAGGTTTTAGCCATTGAGGCACTTCTTCTGTATCTGTCTCGATTTGAACCGACAATGTTTGTCCCTCGAGACTTCCGTCCACATAAACGGTTATTCCTTTGCATCCGTAATCATAAGCTTTTATAAATGCATCAAAAACATCCTGTTCTGAAGAACCTTTTGAAAGATTAATTGTCTTTGAAACTGAATTACAGTTATATTTTTGAAAAGCAGCCTGCATTCTTATATGGTAATCCACTTCCACTTCGTGGGCAGTAATGAAATATTCGGGAGTTTCTTCATCGGGATTATTTTCTAACCACTCTTTGTAAAGAGGATGATAATGGACAATTTCAGTGTCAACTCTCCTTTCAAGAGTCTCAAACGCAAAAACAGGCTCAATTCCCGAAGAACAGTTAGCTATAATTGAAAGAGTGCCTGTTGGGGCAATTGCAGTAAGAGTTGCATTACGAGGTTTGTAATCTTCTATTTTCATATTGAGATTTTCTTCTATTAATTTTTGTATTGCAGGGTAGGGCTTGTAATTATCAATATTTTGAAAAGGACCTTTTTCTTTGCCCAGCTCATTTGATGTCCTTGCAGACTCCGCAAGTATGAATGACATTATTTTTTCCGCAAGCTCAAGAGCTTCTTCGGAGCTGTATGGTATTTTCATTTTAATTAAAAGATCCGCCCAGCCCATAACTCCGAGACCTATTTTCCTGTTATCAAGTGTGATTTTTTTTATTTTTTCAAGAGGATATTCGTTAACGTCAAGTATGTTGTCAAGAAATCTTATACCGAGGGAAACAACTTCTCCAAGCCTTTTGAAATCTATGTTGTTTGTTTTTTCATTGTAAAAATTGGAGAGATTTATACTTCCGAGACAGCATAACTCTCCGTCTGCAAGAACTGTTTCCCCGCAAGGATTGGTCGCCCTGATTTCGTAATTTGCAACAGGGTGAAGCTCGTTTATTCTGTCGATGAAAAGCAATCCGGGATCACCAGTTGAATGGGCGTTTTTTACTATTTTGCTCCAAATGTCCCTTGCTTTCATTGTAACCGTTAAATCGGAATGTTCGTGTTTAAGAACAAAATCTGAATCGTTTTTCACAGCTTCAACAAACTCGTTGGTTATGGCAACTGAAAGATTAAAATTTTTCAGACAATCTTTCCCTTTTTTAGCTTCAATGAATTTTAAAATATCAGGGTGATCAACCCTTAAAACACCTATATTTGCTCCTCTTCTAACTCCTCCCTGTTTAATTTGCTCAGTGGACACATCGTATATTTTCATAAAAGAAACAGGACCGGAGGCAATCCCTTTGGTGGTGTTAACTATTGAGCCTTCGGGTCTTATCTTGGAAAAATCAAATCCAGTTCCGCCTCCTGTTTTATGGATAATAGCGGCGTTTTTGAGAGTTTCGTAAATATTGTCTATTTTGTCTTCCACAACAAGAACAAAACATGCTGCAAGCTGGTGCTTTCTTCCTTCAACACCTGCATTCACCAAACAAGGACTGTTGGGAAGGAATTCAAGATTTTTCATAATTTCAAAAAACTTTTTTTCGTAAAGTTTTTTCTTTTCGTTATTTTTTTCTGCTGCTGCAACGAATTTAGCAACTCTTTTGAACATTTCCATAGGAGTTTCAACTATTTCTCCTTTTTCGTTTCTAACCAATATTCTTCTTTCAAGAACAATTTTCTGTCTTTCATTAAGATACATGAAAGTCTCCTTTCTAATGTTTTTACCCGTTGGACAAATACCCGTTTGCCCCGCAAATTATGAGATTATTCTTTTTAAAAATGCCTTTTTCCATTCCTTTTTTCATAAAAAATTTAACAGCGTTAACACCTTTTTCACTCAAAGAATACGTGTATTCATTAACGTAAAGCTTTATATGTGACTCAATTACCGAATTATCCGTTTCCTTTGAATATTCTTTTGCAAAAGCTTTTGCTTCTTCAAAATGCTCAAAAGCGTATTTTATGCTTAATTTGAGAAACTTATCAAAAGTTTTAATAAAATCTTCTCCAAGTTCCGAAGACACAGCAATGCCTCCGAGAGGTATGGGAAGAGAGCTTTCTTTTTCCCACCATTCACCCAAATCAAGAATCAATTTTAATCCGAGGGTTTTATAAGTGAATCTACTCTCATGTATTATAACTCCCGCATCAATGTCTCCTGACAAAATAGAAGGCATAATGGTGTCGAATCTTTGGAAATTTTCTTGATAATCAATGTCAGAAGCGATTTTAAAAAGAAAGTTTGCAGTTGTATATTTACCGGGAAGACCTATTGCTTTTCCTTTAAGTTCTTCCATAGAATAATGATTTTTTGATACGAGAATAGGCCCGCAATTGTCTCCGAGAGCAGAACCTGTATCAAGAAGAACGTATCTGTCAGTTAAATAACCGAGAGCATTGAAAGATATTTTGGTAATGTGAAAATCTCCGTTAAAAGCGGAAATATTAAGCTCTTCTATATCTGCAAAATGTTCTTCGAATGAGAAAGGACATCCGTCAAGCTTGTCTCTGAGCAGCGCATAAAAAGCAAAAGTATCGTTAGGGCAGGTGGAAACGGCGATTTTTATCTTTTTCAATTTGAATTCCCCGTATAATCAGAGTAGAATTCTTTTTTAAATTCAATAAAACTATCTTCTGTAACTGCTTTTCTTATTTTGCTCATTAGGTTAATGTAAAATGCAATGTTGTGTATGGAGCAAAGAGTGGCTCCCAATACTTCTTTTACCCTGAACAGATGATGGATGTAAGCTCTTGTGTAATTTCTGCATGTATGACAATTACAGCTCGTATCAACGGGATACATGTCTCTTCTGTATCTTTTGTTGGTTATTCTTATTTTCCCCTTTTTGGTGAACAAAGTTCCGCTTCTGCCGAATCTTGAAGGTATTACGCAATCAAACATATCCATTCCTCTTTCAACAGACTCTATAATATCTTCGGGCAATCCCACTCCCATTAAATAACGGGGTTTATTTTCAGGCAAATAAGGCTCGGTAAATTCAACTGTTTTTTTGAGAAGCTCAAGCCCTTCTCCCACGCTTACACCGCCTATTGCAATTCCGGGAAAATCCATTTCAACTATTTTTTTAGCGCAAAATTCTCTCAAATCTTTGTAAATGCCTCCCTGAACAATTCCGAAAAGATACTGATTCTCCTTTTGGTGCACTGATTTGCATTTTTTTGCCCATTTCACGGTTCTGTCAACTGCGTCTTTTACCGTTGCTTTTGAAGCGGGAAATTCAACGCACTGGTCGAAACACATTATTATATCAGCTCCGATACTGTTTTGAATTTCAATGGAGTTTTCAGGAGTAAGAAATATTTTTTCTCCGTTTATTTCATATCTGAACCTGACTCCGTTGTCTGAAATTTTTTTGTCAGGCAAAGAGAAAACCTGAAAACCTCCGCTGTCAGTAAGAGTTATGCCGTCCCATGACATAAATTTTGCAATTCCGCCGTGTTTCTCTATTAAAGATGTTCCGGGGTATATGTTAATATGATAAGTGTTTGCGAGAAGGATTTTGGCGTTGCATTCGTATAACTTGTCAATTGTAACCCCTCTCACAGCACCTTGCGTGGCTACCGGCATAAAAACAGGTGTTTCAACGGGTTTACCATTTACCGTTAATTCACCTGCTCTTGCTTTTGTGTATTTATCTTTGTGTAAAACGTGAAACTCAAACAACTATGCACTCAATTTGTTGTTTAACGCATTAACCAAATCGTCCACATTTAATCCGTGGGCTTGAGCACCCTGCTCAAGTGTCTCGAAAGTAGCAGCAATACAGCCGAGTCAGCCAAGCCCGAAGCTTTGAAAAACTTCAATTAGTTGCGGGTAATTTTGAACAATTTCAGTGATAGACATGTCTTTGGTAATCATAAAATCCTCCCTAAAAGATAAAATTTATTTTTTATTGTCTCTCCTTTAACATCTATGAAATTATTTTTCAATTGCAAATTTTTCTTATAGGGTGCGTAAATTTTGATATAATTTCCGCTATATCCGTATAAATAGCCGTCTTCTACGCCTTCAACGAGAACCTTGAATTTTTTATTTAAATTATTTTTAATAAATTGTTCTTTTTTTATGTTTGCTATTTTTTTCAAAATATTTACTCTTGATTTTTTCTCTTTTTTATCCGCTGTTTCCTTAAAAGAAAAAGCAGATGTCCTTTCTCGTTTGGAAAAAGGGAAAATATGAAAAAAATTAATATTGATATCTTCCATTTTTTTTGCATTTTCAATAAAATCTTCTTTTTCTTCTCCGGGAAATCCGGTTATAATATCTGCTCCCACACCTGAAAAAGGGAGTATCTCTTTAATCATAGCAACTTTTTCCGATATTAATGAAAAATCGTATTTTCTTCCCATTTTTTTTAAAATTTTATTACTAAAATTCTGCACCGACAAATGAATATGCGGTGCGGCAAATTTGCTCTCTTTTATAAACCTGATAAAATCAGGCGTTATCTCGTCAGGTTTAAGGGAAGAAAGTCTGATTCTGAAATCTTTAACATTGTTTTTCAGTAAATTTTTTTCCGTTAATTCCAGCAATTGAAGCAAACCGTTGTCATATCCCAAATCTTTTCCGTAAATACCCGTATTAATGCCTGTAATTACCACTTCTCCGAATTTTTTCGCAAATGACAGAATCTCCTTTACCGCTTTTTCCTTTTCAAGGCTTCTCGGTGTGCCCCTCAGAAAAGGAATTATACAGTATGAACAAAAATTATCACATCCGTCCTGAATTTTAAAAAATTTTCTCGTGTGTAAAAAGGTTTCGTAAGAGTTAAGCTCTATAAACCGTTTTTCTTCCGATATATTTTTAAAGTAAATGACAGGCTCAGAAGATTTGTTTTGATTTATTAAAATTTCGGGAAGTTGTTTTTTAAACCTGTTTGAAATAATAATATCGCTTGTGTTGCTGTCTGAAATTTTTTTCAATGAATTGTCAACTGAACATCCTGTAACAACAACTGTTTTATTAGGAAAATTCCTTTTAAGTTTTCTCAAATACTGCATTAACTGTCGTTCAGCTTCTTTTGTGACAGCACATGAATTAATTATAACAATATCTGAGTTTTCTTCGCTTGACAGGGCGTAACCCGAAGAAACAAGCTTATTTGCAAAGTATTCAGACTCAAACTGATTTACTTTGCAACCGAATGTTTTTATAAAGAATTTGTTTTGCATAATACTTCTTGAATTCTTACTATTTTTGTATTAGATACTTTTTATGCAATAATTATAAGGAGTATTATATGATTGGAAAAAGTGTAAAATCAAGTTTTAACTGGCTAAAAAACAAAAGCCTCCTCTTCAAAATTTTTCTCACTTATGTTATTTCCTTATTCATTATAGGATTTATAGGCTATTCTTACTACATCTACAATAACATAAAATCTATTGACAGGGAAGTGTCTATTTTTAAAAAAAATCTTACAGA
>CAZLFW010000120.1:0-3564 GCA_964559045.1 uncultured bacterium | reverse complement strand
TTTGCGGAAAACCGTATTAATAAACTTTGATTTTATGCTTTTTTCTCAACGAATTGAGAAGAGTCTCAAAATTTTTTTGAGCTTTCATCATAATAAGCTGATTTTTCGCAGCATTCCTGTCCATACCCTTGTTATGAGCAATTACCCGCTTTATCTCTTCATCGCTAACTTTGATATTTTTAAGCACTTTATCTTTCAGATACTCTCTTATGACAATCCCTGTTAAAACTTCTTTTCCAACCTGCTTTTTCAATTGCTTTTTAATATTTTCAAAATATTTTTCTTTCTTGGCTTCTTTCATAATAACAGCCCTGTTTATAAGAGTATCGAGAATTATCTTATTATCCGCCTTACCTTTAAAAGCATCTGCATAAAGATTAACCATTTTATCGGTTATCTCTTCTCCGTCAACTGTTGCAAGCACTTTTGCAAAAGAAGTTGTTGCCAAAAATAAAAGCATTAAAGTAACTGTTAATAAAAAAAATTTTTTCATGTAAAATCCCCTTTTTTTGTTAATGGTAACATTAAAGTAAGTTTTATTCAAGTTTAAAAGTAAAATTTTATTGTAATGAAAAAGGAAAAATGTTATTAAAGTTTTTATGAATAACCTTGAATCGTTTGAAAAACTTATTGATTCATCCGAAAAAATAACCTTTATCACAGGAGCGGGTATCTCCGCTGAAAGTGGTGTTCCCACATTTAGAGGAAGCAACGGACTTTGGAAAAACTATCGTGCCGAGGAGCTTGCAACACCTTATGCGTTTGAAAAAAATCCGGAAATAGTTTGGGAATGGTATAATTGGAGAAGAGAGGTTATTTCAAAGTGTGCCCCAAATCCGGCTCATTACTTTATATCGGGCTTGGAACGGTCCAAAGATACCTTTTTAATTACACAAAATGTTGACGGATTACACAAAAAAGCGGGAAGTAAAAATCTTGTGGAAATTCACGGCTCCATTTGGAAAATCAAATGCGTTAATTGCACTTATTCTGAAGAGAATTATAAGGTTCCCTTGACATTCCCTCCCACTTGCCCGAAATGCGGCTCATTAATGAGGCCTGCGGTAATATGGTTCGGAGAATCACTTATAGGAACAGATTTGGACAGAGCTGTAAAAGAGTGCTTAAATTGTGATTTGTTAATTGTTATCGGCACTTCAGCAGTTGTTCAGCCTGTTGCGTCTTTTCCGTTTCAAGCCAAAAGACACAACAACAAAATCAAAATTATTGATATAAACCCTGTTAAAAACGATATTTCTGAGATTGCGGATTTGTATATTCAAGAAAATTCCGGTGAATTTCTTAAAAATTTCATATAAATGTATAAAAGAAAAGATTTTTTTTACAAAAAAGCTAAAAACGAAGGATACAGGTCAAGAGCTGCTTACAAGCTATTGGAAATAAATAAAAAATTCAAAATTTTCAAGAGCAGCCATAATGTGCTCGACCTTGGATGTGCACCTGGAGGTTGGCTGCAAGTGGTGTCACGGCTTTGTTCTAACGGTTCGGTTTACGGAATAGACCTGTTAAAAACCGAACCGCTTAATCTTAAAAACGTTTTTATAATTCAGGGGGACATACTTGACAGCTCGGTAACGGAAAAAATTAAACATGTAAAATTTAATTCAGTTATCTCCGACATGGCTCCCAATACAAGCGGCATAAAACATGCCGATTATTTTAAATCTTTTGAACTGTGTAAAACAGCTTTTAAAATTGCAAAGTTACATCTTAAAAATAACGGCAATTTCATTGTAAAAATCTTTCAAGGCAGAGAATTTGAAGATTTTTACAAATCCTTAAAAAAACATTTTGATTCAGTTAAAATATTCAAACCTCAAAGTTCAAGAGATTCTTCCTCTGAAACATACATTATAGCAAGAAATTTTAAACACACTCGATAACAACCGACATTCCCATGCCTCCGCCGACACACAAACTTGCAAGTCCGAGGTTGCTCCCTCGCCTTCTCATTTCATACAATAAAGAAACTACTATTCTTGTTCCCGTGCATCCAACGGGATGGCCGAGCCCGATTCCGCTTCCGTTTACATTAACAATATCCCTGTTAAGTCCCAAAGATTTTTCGCATGCAATATACTGAGCCGCAAATGCTTCGTTTAATTCTATAAGTTCAATATCAGACAATGCAATGCCTGTTTTTTTCAGAAGTTTTTCAGTTGCGGGAACTGGCCCGTATCCCATAAACTTAGGGTCAACACCTGCAACTGCAAATCCGATTAATTTCGCCATTGGTGAAAGCCCCAGTTCTTTTGCTTTGGAATAAGACATTATCAAAATAGCAGAAGCTCCGTCATTGAGCCCTGAAGAATTACCCGCAGTAACGGTTCCGTTTTTTTTAAAAGCAGGTTTAAGCTTCTTCAAATCGTCAATGGTAAGCCCGAGCCTCACATGCTCATCTGTTTTCAAGAAAAATTCTTTCCCTTTTTTTACGTATTTTACGGGAACTATTTCATCCTCAAACTTACCCTGTTTTATTGCTGCTTCAACATTATTATGACTCCTCAATGCAACTTCATCCTGCTCTTCTCTGGAAATTGAATACTTTTCAGCAAGATTCTCCGCTGTTTCCCCCATGATAAAAGGCTCTCCAAGAAATCTGCTTCCCGAGTAGAGCATTTCCCACATTGCATCTGTAAATTCTCCGTGAGTCAATCTCATTCCCCACCTTGCGCCATCCACGTAAAAAGGTGCGTTGCTCATGGATTCAACACCACCTGCAATAATAACATGAGCATCTTTATTGATAATTTTCAAATACCCGAATTCCAATGCCTGCATTGCTGAGGAGCATTGTCTCTGAATGGTGCATGCGGTAACTTCGAAAGGAAAACCTGCCATAAGCATGGCGGTTCTCGCGGTATTAGCCTCAGAGGGATGCTGAACGCAATCACCTAATATTATATCGTCAACACACTTTTTTTCAATGCCCGCTCTTTCCACAACTTCATTTAGCACAGCAGCGCCAAGCTCCGACGCTTTCATATCCTTAAACATGCCTCCGAATTTTCCAATTGCCGTTCTGCATGCAGAAGCTATGACAACATCATTATCTTTCAAAACAACCTCCTTTTTTGAATAGTTATTCAGCTTTATAAAATACAGGAAAACGTTGACAGAGTCAACAGAAAAGTGTCTTTGCAATGGCAAGTTTTAAGATTGGAATTATTATATTATGCTTAAAATGACATTTATAACATTTTAGCTATTTATTATTAAAGACCTTTGCACAGCATCTTTAGAGATATGCGAAAATTTTTATTTGATAATAATAACTTATGGATTCTTCAGTCGCTACGCTCCTTCAGAATAACATCGAAAAAGTCATTCTGCCCCTGAGCAGAGCGAAGGAGAAGAATCCATTATAACTACTTGTTTTTACATATATTTATTTTATAAAATTTTGCTATTTTTTACCGTGCAAAGCTTTCTATTAGATTGTTTTCAACCTTGAACATTATATTAGACATAAACAACTCAATAAAAACATAAGGATAATTGCAATTGAAATATGAAAAAGTTAAAGTAATTTAAAAATAATCC
>CAZLFW010000119.1:0-5429 GCA_964559045.1 uncultured bacterium | reverse complement strand
GTTGGGGCACACACGGAGATCATCCTATTATTGTGCTTTCTCCTTCAAGTGTTGAAGATGCTTTTCATCTTACTATTAAGGCTGTGAACTTTTCCGAAAAATACAGGAATCCTGTTATTCTTTTAATGGATGAGGTTATTGGACATATGAGAGCAAGAGTTGCTCTTCCAAATTATGATAAAGTTACAAAAATAGACAGAATTAAGCCGAACATGCCTCCAGAATGGTATGTCCCTTATGAAAACAACTTAACAGGGGTTCCAGCAATGGCAAGCTTTGGAGAGGGCTACAGATACCATATTACAGGGCTTGTTCACGATGAAAAAGGTTTTCCCACCTCAAAACCCAAGGAAGTTCAGGATAATCTGTCAAGACTTTTCAGAAAAATAGAAAAAGGCTTCAGAGAAATTTGCATAACCAAATACCACTACATGGATGATGCAGATTATGCAATTATAGCATACGGAAGTGTAGTGCTTTCGTCTTTGTCAGCTATTGAAATTTTAAGAGAAAGAGGCATAAAAGTAGGACTCATGGAGTTAAAAACATTATGGCCTTTCCCGAGATTTGCAATAGAAAAATTACTTCCAAACATCAAATCGTTTCTTGTGCCTGAAATGAACATGGGACAAATTTACAGAGAAGTTGTAAGAGTTTCCGACGGAAAGGTAGAAGTAAAAAAATTCAACAAAATAATAGGAGAATTAATCACTCCCGAAGAGATAGTGAAAGCCATGAAAGGAGTTGTATAAAATGCTTTCTAATAAAGAACTTCTTAAAAAATATTTGAGACATGACAAAAAATTTCCCCATATGTGGTGCCCGGGATGCGGCAACGGCACTATACTTCACGCAATGCTTATTGCCATTGACAATATAGGCTTGTCCAAAGATGAAATTGCAATGGTTTCAGGTATAGGCTGCTCAGGTAGGACACCTGTGTATGTTGATTTCAATACTCTTCATACAACACACGGAAGAGCACTTGCCTTTGCAACAGGCTTGAAACTTGCAAAACCTTCTTTAAACGTTATTGTTGTTATGGGAGACGGAGACGCCACTGCAATTGGAGGCAACCATTTTATCCATGCTTGCAGAAGAAACATTGATATGACCGCTATAATATACAACAATAATATATACGGTATGACAGGAGGCCAATACAGCCCCACAACTCCTCATCAAGCAAAAGCTGCAACAGCCAAACACGGAAATATAGAAAGGCCTTTTGATATTTCAAAACTTGCGGAAACTTCAGGGGCAACATTTGTGGCAAGAACAACCACATTTCACGTTAGACAACTTATCAATCTTATACAAGCTGCTTTTACTCATAAAGGTTTTTCAGTGGTAGAAGTAATCACTCACTGCCCCACCACTTACGGAAGAAGAAACAAAATGGGTGACCCTGTAAAAATGGTTAAATGGCAGAAAGAAGTTGCAATAAACATTGAGCAGGCTGAAACCAAAAAACCTGAAGAACTTGAAGGAAAAATTACAACAGGAATATTGGTAAAAAAAGAATTTCCCGAATACTGCGAACAGTATGAAGAAATAATAAAAAGAAAAATTAAAATTTAATTATTCACTTTAACGGAGGAAAATTAATGAATAATAAATACAGAAAAGAGATTCGTCTTGCTGGCTCAGGCGGGCAAGGTCTCATTACAGCAGGCATTATTCTTGCCGAAGCAGTGATTCTTGACGGTAAAAATGTCGTTCAAAGCCAAAGTTACGGACCAGAAGCAAGAGGCGGTTCAAGCAAAGCTGAAGTTATTATTTCAGACAGTGAAATTTATTATCCAAAAACAAGTAATCCAGACATACTTCTCTCAATGAATCAAGACTCTTGTGATAAATATTTCAACGATTTGAAACCTGAAGGAATATTTATCATAGATACCACTTTTGTAAAAAGCGTTCCCACTACCAATGCTTTCGAAGTCCCCATAACTTCGGAAACAGTAAGAATATTAAAAAGAGAAATTTTTGCAAATATTGTTGCTCTCGGAGTTTTATGCGAAATTACAAAAATCGTATCAAAAAGAAACCTCACCAAAGCAGTATTAAACAGAGTTCCCGAGGCTTTTAAAGAGCAAAATGAAAAAGCTGTTCAGCTCGGCATTAAACTTGGAAAAAAAATATTAAAATCTTACGTTAAAACAGACGAAATATCAGCCGACGAATAGTCGAAAAAAACTAATAAATATATTCAGAGGAGGAATACAAGAATCAGTTTTT
Organism: uncultured bacterium; assembly: GCA_964559045.1. Lineage (GTDB taxonomy): Bacteria > DYJV01 > DYJV01 > DYJV01 > DYJV01 > CAZLFW01. Next base: position 3,188 of record CAZLFW010000119.1, on the reverse strand, counting down.
ATCCAAGACACCTTATTATAAGTTTATCAGTGCCAGAAAGACAGAGATTTTAAATATTATAGATATGATATCTCTATTACGGGACAAGGCTATCATGTAAGTTAAAGGATGCATATTTGTCAGTAATTAATGTAGCATAAAAAATAACAAAAAGAGAAAAATTGGTCTTGGCAAATGGGACAGCTTAATTTTGAATTTTTTCATATTTGTGATTTATTTAAAAAAGTTCTTAAATCTTAATTATACCTTAACCACATCTATACTACTTTATAATTTTCATAGACATTGTAATATTTTTTAAAAAATCTTTTATGAGAAATATTGTTGAGAGCCTTTTCAATGAAAAGGTTAGTGATTTTTTCATCTCCTTTGCTTAACAGCCCCTGCATATAGGCTCTGTAAATATCTTCGCAAACCATTTTTACATTGGGAATTTTATTCAAATGTTTCAACAAAAATTTTATTTTATTCGTTAAAGATTCCTCATTGTCCATTTTAAATTCAAAAAAAGGAGTGTTACTTTTAGGGATAAACGGATTAACGCTAACAGTAATACTGCCGAGATTTTTTAACTCTTTTCTTTTCATCAAATACATTTCCTTTATTCTGCGGACAAATGTAACTATTTTTTCAACATGTTCAAAAGTTTCATAAGGCAAACCCACTATAATGTAAATTTTTAAATTTAAAACCTTATGATTTATAAATTTCTCCATTGCATCGAATATTTCTGAATCGGACAATCTTTTGTTAATCCTTTTTCTCAAATCTTCGGAACAAGATTCAACAGCAACGGCAAAAGTATTGTTGCCGCCTTTTATCAATTCTTCGATTAAGTTATCACTTACAGTGTCAAGCCTCAAAGAAGTTATTGAAAAAGGTATATTTTTAGAATTAAGCCATTTGCATAAGTCTATAAATTCAGGATGGCTTGTTACCGAAGCCCCCACTATGCCCACTTTATCGAAAACAGGCAATGATTTTTCTATTATCTCTTTTATTTTTCCCGTTTTGTGAATTCTGTAAGGAGCACAATTGTAACTAACAGCACAAAAATTACATTTATAAGGACAGCCTCTTGCAATTTCAACGAGAAGAGTATTTGAAAATTCTGTATTCTCAGTTGCAATAACAGAGTGACAAATAATGTCACCTCTATAAATTGCGCGGGAAGTTACGTTGTTTTCTTCGCTTGAAACAACTCCGGTTATATTTTGAGGCTTTTCCCCTTTTAACAATGAGTTTACTGTTTCACAAACAGATTCTTCTCCGTCACCTGTGATAAAATAGTCAACTATATTTAAAAGAGGTTTATAATTTAAGGTTATTGCAATCCCCCCTGCAATAACAGGAGGGAAATCGGCTCTTTCTTTTCTTTTCAGGGGGAAGCCGGAAAGTTTTAAAAATTTTATTACATTAAAAAAATCTATTTCAAATGATATTGAAAAAATAATTACGTCAAATTCTGCTGCAAACCTGTTGTTCTCCAAAGATTTCGGTTTGCTGAAATCATCTTCCAAAAAAGCTCTTTCACAAAATATATCCTCTCTCGAATTTAAAATCTTATATATTGTTTGAAATCCCAAATTGGACATACCAACATAATAAGTATTGGGATAAACAAGCAAAATTTTATTTTTTTTTCTAAAATTGTTTAATAGTAAACTTTTCTCTTTTCTCAAATTAATCCGGCTTTCTCCTTAAAAAAGTCGGGATATCAAGAATCTCACTGTCAACATCATCATTGAAAAAACCTCCTCTGCTACTTGCAACCTTTCTCTTTTTTTCCGATTTCAAGGGGATTGTTTTACTGAATCCCTGCTCTATTTTACTGAACCCCGTTGCAATAATGGTTATTCTCAGTTCTTCTTCCAGTTCTTCGTCGAATTTCACACCGAAAATAATATTTGCATCTTCATGAGCCGCTTCGTGAATCATGTTGCACGCTTCATTTATCTCCATTGTTGTAATGCTTGATGGACCGGTAATGTTAATAAGTATCCCTCTTGCACCCTCAATTGATATGTCTTCGAGAAGGGGACTTGAAATAGCATGTTTTGCAGCGTCAACAGCTCTGCTCTCTCCGGTTCCTATACCTGTTCCCATGAGAGCCAATCCTTGTTCACTCATAACAGATTTAACATCTGCAAAATCAAGCTGAATATAAGCATGAGTTGTAATTAAATCCGAAATCCCTCTCACAGCGTTAACCAAAACCTGATCAACCATTTTAAAAGATTCTTTTAATGAAAGGTTTTTACTGCAAATACTTAAAATTCTCTGATTAGGAATAACAATCAAAGCATCAACATGCTCTCTTAGCTCTTCAATTCCGGTTTCAGCCTGTCTCATTCTCCTTTTTCCCTCAAACTGAAAAGGCTTTGTAACAACTCCCACTGTAAGCATTCCCAACTCTTTGGCTATTTCCGCAATAATGGGAGCAGCTCCTGTTCCTGTTCCTCCGCCCATTCCAGCGGTAACAAAAACCATGTCTCCACCTGCAAGGATTTCCCTAATTTTATCAGCATCTTCTATTGCAGCATTTTTCCCCACATCCGGATTGGCACCTGCACCGAGGCCTTTTGTAAGTTTGGAGCCAATTTGAATTTTCACATCAGCATTATTAATTTGCAAAGCCTTTGCATCGGTATTTGCGGAAATAAACTCAACACCTGTTACTGCTTCTTCAATCATGGTGTTAACCGTATTTCCGCCGCCGCCACCAACACCTATAACCTTGATTTTTGCTTCCAAATTTTCAAAATCATCAAATTCAAAGCTAATTTTTTCCATTTCTTCCCCCTACGATTTTTTTAAAAAAACTTAATCATCCATTCTTTCATTCTTTTAAGAACATTGTCAAAAGGCATTTTGTCCTTTTTGGGAAACTCGTCTTTTTTAATGTTTTTGGAACCATAAAGAACAAGTCCCACTGCTGTTGCATACATTGGCGAATTAACAACATCATACAAACCACCCACTTCTTTAGGGCATCCTCTTCTCACAGGAAGCTCAAAAATTTCCTCCGCAAGTTCAACCATTCCTTCCATAATAACAGTGCCCCCAGTTAAAACTATCCCAGATGCAAGGGAATCATAAACCTGCGATTTGTAAATCTCCCTTTTTATAAGAGAAAACAGCTCCTCCACTCTCGGCTCGATAATTTCAACAAGTAAACTTCTCGGCAT
>CAZLFW010000118.1:0-19113 GCA_964559045.1 uncultured bacterium | reverse complement strand
TGTTTCAAATAAAAAAGCATATTATACAAAACCAAATATAAAATACAACAGCAATTTTTTTACAAGTGCTCTTATTTACCACAAAAGCAGTCATTTTGAGGGCTTCAGCCCGAAAAATTTTTTGATTCAATGTTGGTTTTGTATTAATAACAATGAACTACTACAAATATAAATTTCCATTCTTAATTCTTTTCTATCCAAACAGTTTGACTTTTGTTATAGATTAAATTAGAAAGATAAAATAAAAATTATCCGTTATCTTTTTTTTTGCCGGCAAGTTGACCGCATGCAGCAAGTATGTCGCTCCCCTTGCTTTTCCTTATTGTAGTGGAAATTCCACGGGACACGAGATATTCTTGAAATTTTCTTACTGTTTCGCTATGAGAAGGATAAAAAGAAGAATCGGGAAAAGAATTAAAAGTAATAAGATTTACTTTACTTTTTAATTGTCCCAGCCAAAAAACCAACTTTTTGGCATCATTAATCGAGTCGTTAAAGTTTTTTATCATAACATATTCAAATGTGATTCTTTGTCTATTTTTTAAAGGATAATATTTACATGCTTCCATTAGTTTTTCAAGAGGATATTTCTTATTTACAGGCATTAATTCGGTGCGCTTCTCATTATATGCCGAGTGCAGTGAAACAGCAAGATTAACGTTAAAATTCTCGCCGAAAATTTTCATTTTATCAATTATTCCGCAGGTTGAAACCGTAACCTTTCTTGAGGAAAAATTAAAACCGTTTTTATCAAGAATTATATCAAGACTTTTAACCGTATTTTCATAATTGTCAAAAGGCTCCCCCATTCCCATAAAAACAAGATTGGTAATTTTTCTTTCCTTTGCAACAATAAATTTTGCTAAAATTATCTGGTCTATAATTTCATTTACAAACAAGTTTCTTTTAAAACCCGTTTTTCCTGTAAAACAAAACCTGCAACCCATTCTGCATCCGGCTTGTGTGGACAAACAGAGAGTATTTCTCGATTCATCGGGAATTATTACCGATTCGATAATATTATCGTCTTTTAACCTTATTGCGAATTTGACGGTGCCGTCTTTTGATTCGTGCAAAGAAACAATTTCGGGAATCTCACACTTAAAATAAAGGGAAAGCGCATTTCTCTGCTCCTTTGATATGTTAGACATTAAATTAAAATCAAATATCCCTTTTTCATAAATCCATTGGAATACTTGTTTGGCTCTGAATCTTTTGAATTTTAACCTGTCAAGCTTGTGTTCTAACTCTTTTAAAGTCAGAGATTTTATTTCCATTTAAAACCTCTAAATTATTTTTGAGCTGTCGAGAATAAACGTAACAGGCCCGTCATTTATCAACGAAACTTGCATATAAGCTTGAAACACTCCTTCTCTCACCTTTAATTCGGGATATTGTTCTTTGAAAAATTTTACAAATTCATTATAAATTTTTCTGCTCTCTTCCACTCTACCCGCTTGGTCAAAAGAGGGTCTGCGCCCTTTTCTGCAATCACCGTAAAGTGTAAATTGAGATACAATTAAAACATCTCCTTTAATATCAATGAGAGATTTGTTGAATTTCTCATCCTCATCTTGAAAAATTCTCAGATTTGCCACTTTATTTGCAATATATTGAAAATCTTTTATACAGTCGTTTTTACCTATTCCGAGAAGCACCAGCAGCCCTTTGCCGATTTTTCCCGTTATTTTGCCTTCCGCTTCCACCTTTGCCTCTGAAACCCTCTGTATAACCGCTCTCATATATCCTCCTTGTAATGTTCCAAGATTTCCGTAACGTTCTTCAGAGACTTAAACAAAGTTTCTTTATCGTGAGGTTCAAGTGTAAGTATTGTATTAGGACAATATTTTTTTACAAAATCAAATACTTGGTAAAAATTTATACTTCCTTCTCCAACTGCTTTGTGCCAGTCGAAATCTCCGTTATTGTCGTGAAGGTGAACTTCAAAAATTTTTTCACCGAATTTTTCAAAATATTCAACAAGCGGTTTTTTAGAAAAAACATTATGGTGCCCCACATCAATACATATTCCTGCAAGCTCAGAATCAGCCAAACCCAACAAAGTTTCAAGCACCCTTGCATCATGCTCGAAAATATTTTCAAAAGATATTTTCACATTAATATTTTCAGCATATTTAAACACTTTCTTCCATGTAATTTCCGAACGTTCCTTCCAAATATCAAAGAACTGTCCGTGTATAATTTCGTTAAAACCGGGATGAACAACTATGTTTTCAGGATTAAACAGCACCGCATAATCAAGAACTTCCATAAATCTCTCTTCTGAAACCTTTCTCACTTTTTCGTCAAACCCTCCGGGGCTTAAATCAACAAAAGGCGCATGAAAAGTGACTCTTATACCTAAATCTTTCACAAATTCCGCTGCATCCGAAAAATAATTCAACCTCAATTCGTCAAGATGATAAGAAAATATTTTAAGCTCAAGATTGAAACGATATTTTTCAATTAACTCCTTCTCTGTTTCAACATATTCTATGGGAACGGATATAAAAAGATTTTCAGTCATTAGAAACTCCTCCTTTTCAAGCTCTGTTTCCATTCACAAAAGCAAAACAATATCCATTTGTTATCCTGATTAGGATTGAATTCGGCAAATTAAGACATTTAACGGGATTATACAATTTTCAACTCGAAATGCTATTTATAAATTTTTTTAAAATTTTAAACTTGACGATTATACAAGTTTTTACTTAAAATTACACTTGCAATATTTATTAATCATTTGTTATTTGTTATTAAAGTGTTCTGCAACGTTGAACTTTAAACCTTGGATTTGCATTATACTATGCCTTAAAAACATTGTAATCTTTGAAAAGATTTCTCGTATCCAATAAAGATTCCGAGTTTTTAACAATCATATCAAGAAAATTTTTATAATAATCATGGTCGGTGCTTACAATTACCAAATCGTATTTTTTTAAATTTTTTTCGGTTAAATCCACTGATTTCATTTTAAATCTGTATTTTCTCGTGGCAGGCAATTCAGACACATAAGGGTCGTTGTAGTCGACAATACCGCCCTTTTCTCTTAAAAGCTCTATTAATTTGAGAGAAGGAGATTCTCTCATGTCATCCACGTTCTTTTTATAAGCTGCTCCAAGTAGCAAAATTTTAGCATCTTTCAGAGCTTTACCCTGCTCGTTAAGAACTTCCATTGCTCTATGAACCACATAATAAGGCTGATATGTATTAATTTCTCCGGCAAGTTCTATAAACTTTGTATTAACTTCATATTCCCTTGCTTTCCATGTAAGATAAAAAGGGTCAATGGGGATACAGTGTCCACCCAGCCCGGGACCCGGAAAAAACGGTTGGAAACCGAAAGGTTTGGTGGAAGCAGCATTAATAACTTCCCAAACATCTATTCCCATTTTATGAAACACCATTTTCAGCTCGTTAACAAGTGCAATATTAACTGAACGATATATATTTTCAAGAAGTTTGGTTGCCTCGGCAACTTTTGCAGAGGAAACAGGAACAGTAGCCACAATTATCTGCTCGTAAAGAAGTTTTGCAGTCTCAAGACAGTTGTTTGTAACACCTCCCACAACTTTCGGTATGGTGGAAGTATTATATTTCGGATTATTCGGGTCTTCCCTTTCGGGGCTGTATGCAAGGAAAAAATCATCTCCCACTTTAAATTTATCTTTACAGCTTAACGGATTTTCAAACAACGGCAGTAATATCTCTTCCGTTGTCCCTGGATATGTGGTTGATTCCAACGTAATCAACTGCCCTTTTCTCAAAAACTTTCTAATTGTTCGGGCAGTATTTTCTATGTATGTCATATCAGGCTCCCTATGCTCGTTCAGAGGCGTGGGAACACAGATTATAATTGCATCGGGCTCGCTTAATCTGCTGAAATCCGTAGTGGCATCAAAACATTTTTTTTTAATGCTCTCGGAAATTCTTTCTCCTGAAATGTGTTTTATATAAGTGGCTCCTTTACGTAGTGATTCAATCTTTTTTTCATCAAGGTCAAACCCTAAAACCTCAATGTTCTTTTCTGCAAACTCAAGGGCAAGAGGCAGCCCCACATAACCGAGCCCTATGATACCCACCTTAACGGACTTATTTTTTATCTTTTCAATAAGTTCGGATTTGAAATTATTCACTTTGCAACTCCTGTTTTATAAAAATGTCAAACCTGTATAAAACTTATGATTTCTCTCCGAAATAATCTTTTACTTTTTTAATCGCACAATACTCTCCGCACATACTGCACACTTCCTCATCCTTTGAAAGAAGGGAATCTCTGTATTCTCTCGCCTTATCAGGGTCAAGGCTAATATTAATCTGCTCTTTCCAATTAAATGTTCTTCTGTAATGTGCCATTTTATTGTCTTTTTCCATGCTTCCCGGAAGTTTTTTACCTATATCTCCGGCATGTGCGGCAATTTTTGCAGCTATAAGCCCCTCTTTAACGTCATTCGCATCAGGCAACCTCAAGTGCTCCGCAGGAGTAACGTAACATAGAAAATCCGCACCGAACCATGCAGCCATTGCTCCTCCTATGGCAGATGTAATGTGGTCATATCCGGGAGCAATGTCGGTTACTATTGGACCCAATACGTAAAAAGGCGCTCCATGACAAAGAGATTTTTGCAGTTTGATATTTGTCTCAATCTCGTCAATAGGCACATGTCCGGGACCCTCAATCATAACCTGAACATTGTCTTGCCACGCAATTTCAGTAAGCTCTCCAAGAGTTATAAGCTCATGAATCTGCGCTCTGTCTGTTGCATCAGACAGGCATCCCGGTCTCAAACCGTCTCCGAGACTTAATGTTACATCGTTCTTTTTCACTATTTTTAACAGCTCGTCATAAAATTCATATAAAGGATTCTCTTTATTGTTGTAAATCATCCACTCTGTTAAAAAAGAACCGCCTCTGCTAACAATATTGGTTATCCTACCCTCGTTTTTAATTTTTTCTATTGCACTTAAAGTAACTCCGCAATGAACCGTTATAAAATCAACTCCGTCTTCGCACTGCTCTTCTATTACCTCAAAAAGAAATTCTTTAGGCATTTTCCCTATAAAACCGAATTTTTGGACAGCTCTTATTGCTGCTTCGTAAATAGGCACAGTGCCCACCATAACAGGAGATCTTTTTATAATCTCTTTTCTTATTTCGGAAACATGGTCTCCTGTGCTTAAATCCATTACAGCATCAGCACCGTATTTAATTGAAACTTCAAGCTTTTCCAATTCCATTTTAAAATCTTCCATGTCTTTGGAAGAACCGAGATTAACATTCACCTTTGTCCTCAAACCTTCGCCTATACCAATTGGATGCAGTGACGTATGATTCTTATTTGCCGGTATTACAACTTTGCCCTCTTTAATTTTATCTTTCAACAGTTCGGGAGAAATATTTTCATCCTTGGCAACAATCTCCATCTCTTTTGAAATTTTACCCTTTTTAGCCAGTTCCAACTGTGTCATCAATAATACTCCTGTAATTTTTTATTTCAGATACAATGTTTTCGCTTGATATTATCCCGCTCATAGCACATATCATATGAGGCTTACAATTAATCACATTTGAAATATTCGATTTATTAATGCCTCCAATGGCAACAACGGGAAAATCCGGAAATCTTTTCCTCACTTCCGCAAGGTTATCCACACCCACCACAGGGTCGGGATTTTCCTTGCTTTTAGTGGGATATATAGGTCCGAAACCTATGTAATCAGGTCTTTTTTCAAAAGCTTTTTCAACCTGTTTTATGCTATGAGTGGACAATCCGCAAATTTTATCTGGGCTTAACAGATTTTTGGCATCTTCTACAGATATATCGTCCTGTCCCAGATGCACTCCCGAAGCGTTGCACAGAACGGCAATATCAGCTCTGTCATTTACAATAAAAATAACATTGTGCTCTATACATAGCTCTGAAAGTTTCTTTGCTGTTTCCAAAACGTATTTATCCGAAAGAACTTTCTCTCTCAGTTGAATGATTTCAATTCCGCCGGCTATTAAATTTTTACAGATTTCCACATGGTTTTTGCGGGAAAAACGTGTATCTATTATCCCGTATAAAACCGGCTTGTTATTGGAAAGGATATTTTTAAATTTGATTTTAATGCTAAAAAAACTTTGTTCCGCTGAATAAACCTCAAACCTGAGTTTTTTACATAAATAAGCACTGTTTTCATTAACAGGTTTGAAAAACTCCTCAAGAACCCTCAAACTTTCCTGAACTCTTTTGAAATTTGCCGATAAAATATTTTCAACTGAGTCTCTTGATTTTTCACTCTCTCCGAAACTGTCTTTTCCCACATCTGATGTAACTTCCCTTGCTCCCAAAATACCTGACTGCTTGGAAAGTTCTCTCAATTGATGTCTTAAACTTTTGAATATTTCGGAAAAAGTTTTATTCTCAAGAACAAATCTGAAAATATCTTCAAGAACACGTAAACCTTCACTGGCTCTGTTAATATTGGCATCTATGGTTCTTAAAATCTTATCCATTTATTCTTGAAATTATCTCTTCGGCAACTTTTTTGCCAGAAAGCAGCATACCTCCGAAAACAGGTCCCATTCTGTTGCTTCCGAAAACATTGTTTGCCGCCATTCCAGCAACAAACAGTTTGGGATATGCTTCTTTCGTATTTTCAACAGTTGTGGTTTCTCCCACTTCTGCCCATAAAGAACGTTCACCTATTATTTTTCCCGTATCGGTGAGAAGTTCCCCGTCACATTTTTTCTCTACTATTTTAACTATTTCCGAGTCATGCCCAGTGGCATCTATTACATATTCGGAACGTATAACAAGTGGATCAACATGCAGTCCAGCCATTTCAACAGGCGACCATTGAATAACAAGCCCGTTTACGTTTTTTCCTCTCACTGCAACATCTTCCACTGAAATACAGTTAAAAATCTTCAGTCCCGCATTAACCGATTTTTTTATCAAACATGCAACCGATTCTATGGAATCGGCAGTATAATAGCCTTTTTCATATTCTCTGAAATTTATTCCAAATTCTTCAAAGATAAATTTACCTTCTTCCTGAACAACAATTTCATTAAACATCATACCGCCGCCCCACATTCCGCCGCCGATACTAAGCTTTCTTTCGAACATTGCAACTTTAAGCCCTTTTTTTGCAAGATAATATCCTGCAACAAGTCCTGCGGGACCTCCTCCTACAATCGCAGTGTCAAGGTGAAGGCAATCTTTCAATTTTTCAATGAATCTATCTATAATTGCACGAGTTATTACAAGCTCATCAAGTGGCATACTTTCCTCCGTTTATTTGTATGGTATTATTTCATAATTTTTTTGCTTAAACCTCTTCTGTTTCAAATTTTTCAATGTTTTCTTCCGCTTCAGCAGTTTCACATTCTTCAGGTTTCACTTCTTCCGGCTGAGGATAATCCGCAAAAACTTTTATTTTATTGTATTTTCTCACTCCAGTGCCAACGGGAATAAGCCTTCCCATTATAACATTCTCTTTCAAACCGTAAAGATTATCAACCTTACCTTCAATTGCCGCCTGAGTAAGAACTTTTGTTGTTTCCTGAAAAGACGCAGCTGATATAAAACTGTCCGTATTCAATGCAGCCTTTGTAATTCCGAGAAGCTTAACCTCTGCTGTTGCAGGTCTCTTCCCTTCACCAAGCACTCTTTCGTTCTCCTCTTCGAAAACAACTCTCTCCACTATGTCTCCATTTAAAAAGGTTGTATCACCTGCATCTTTAATAACAACCTTTCTCAACATTTGCCTAACCATTATTTCAATATGTTTATCGTTTATTTCAACACCTTGCAGCCTGTATACTTCCTGAACTTCGTTAACAAGATATTTTGCAAGATCTTTAGGCCCCATAACACTTAAAATGTCATGAGGATTCAATGGACCGTCCATAAGAGGCTCGCCTGCAATAACATATTCCCCTTCCCTTACCGTGATATGCTTGCCTTTGGGGATTAAATACTCTTTAGGCTCACCTATTTCAGGAGTTATAATGACTCTTCTTTTACCTTTGGTCATTTTACCGAAAGTGACCCTTCCTTCTATCTCCGTAACAATTGCGAAATCTTTAGGAATTCTTGCTTCGAAAAGCTCCTCTACTCTCGGCAAACCACCGGTAATATCTTTGGTTTTCGCTGTTTCCCTCGGAATTTTGGCAATTACGCTTCCCGCTGAAACATACTCACCCTCTTCAACATTAATAACAGCATTAACAGGTAATAAATATCTCGCCAAAGTTTTGCCGTCTGCAAGCTTAACAGTTCTTCCTGATTCGTCTTTTATGGAAATCCTCGGCCTTAAAGTAAAATCTTTATAATCAATTACCTTTTTAGTTGAAAGTTTCGTAACTTCATCCACCTGCTCCTGAATTGTTACACCTTCAAGGAGGTCTCCAAATTTAACTTTACCTGAAACTTCCGTTATAATGGGCATTGTAAAAGGATCCCACTCTGCAAGTCTGTCTCCTTTTTTAACTTTGTCTCCAGTGTCAAAGAAAAGTCTTGCACCGTATACAAGGGGGTTTTTCTCCACTTCTCTGCCCATGTCATCGAGAAGAATAAGCTGGGAATGCCTGTTCATTACAACTTTCTGTCCCTTGTCGTTTACAACAAAGTGCAAATCCTTGTATGTAACTTTTCCGTCTTTATGAGCTTCGAGAAAACTCTGCTCCATTACTGCACTTGCTGTTCCGCCTATGTGGAAAGTTCTCATTGTAAGCTGGGTTCCCGGCTCGCCAATTGACTGTGCCGCAATTACCCCTACAGGTTCGCCTATTTCAACGAGAGTTCCCCTTGCAAGGTCTCTTCCATAGCAAAGTTTACACACACCACCTCTCGGAGATTTGCAAGTTAACACTGACCTGATAAAAACTTTGTTAATTCCTCTGTCGTCTATTTTCTGAGCCGCTTCTTCACCAATGAGCTCATTTGCTTTAACAATAACAGTATCAGTATGAGGGTCCATAATATCGTAAAGAGCTGTTCTTCCCAAAACCCTTGCACCTACTCTCTGTATAATCTTGCCCCCTTCTATCAATGATTCCACTTCTATGCCATCAAGAGTTCCGCAATCATCCTCAACAACAAAGGCATCCTGAGCAACATCTACCAGACGTCTTGTCAAATATCCAGCATTTGCCGTTTTTAGCGCTGTATCAGCAAGTCCTTTCCTTGCACCGTGAGTTGAGATAAAATATTGGAGAACGTTTAAGCCCTCTCTAAAGTTAGCAACAATAGGAGTTTCAATAATTTCACCTGAAGGCTTTGCCATTAATCCCCTCATACCTGCGAGCTGCTTCATCTGATTTTCGCTTCCTCTTGCTCCCGAGTCAGCCATCATAAATATTGAATTGTAACTGTTGCCTATTCTTTTATCCTTTCCGTCATCGGATACATATTCTTTGGTTGAAATATTGGTCATCATTGCTTTTGCTATTTTGCCAGTAGCCTGCTGCCAAATATCTACAATTTTGTTGTATCTTTCACCTTGAGTAATGGAACCTTCCCTGTATTCTTCCTCTATTCTTTTCACCTCTTCAACAGTTCTGTCAAGAATGGTTTTCTTTTCCGGTGGAATTTCAAGGTCATTAATACCTATTGAAATTCCGGCTTTTGTGGCGTATTCGTAACCGAGATTTTTTAACTGGTCAGCAAAAATAACGGTTTTTTTGTCTCCAGCAAGTCTGTATGACTTATCTATGAGCTGTGCAACAATTTTTTTCTTCATTGTTTGGTTAATATCATCAAAAGGTATCTCTTTAGGAGTTATTTCATACACCAAACATCTACCCATAACAGTATCGTATAACTTCTCTCCCACTTTAACTTTAACTTTTGCCTGAACATCAACTTTGCCCATGTCGTTTGCCAAAATCGCTTCTTCAACGGAACTGAACACAAGTCCTTCTCCTGTAGCAAATTCCTTTGGAGACGTTAAATAATACAGCCCGAGAACTATATCCTGAGAAGGAACAACAACAGGCTTGCCGTTGGCAGGAAGCAAAATATTATTGGTAGCCATAATCAATGTCCTTGCCTCAACCTGAGCTTCGTAAGACAACGGCACATGAACAGCCATCTGGTCTCCGTCAAAGTCCGCATTAAAAGCGGTGCACACAAGAGGATGCAGTCTAATTGCTTTCCCTTCGGTAAGAATGGGCTCAAAAGCCTGTATACCGAGTCTGTGAAGAGTAGGCGCTCTGTTAAGAAGCACAGGATGCTGTTTAATAACTTCCTCCAATGCATCCCAAACTTCGGGTTTTTCAAGCTCCACGAATCTTTTAGCCGATTTAATGGACTGAACAATACCTTTCTCTATCAATTTATTAAAGATAAAAGGTTTAAAAAGCTCAAGAGCCATTTTCTTCGGCAAACCGCACTGATGCAGTTTAAGCTCGGGGCCCACGACAATTACTGAACGCCCTGAATAATCAACTCTCTTTCCAAGGAGATTCTGTCTGAATCTTCCCTGCTTTCCTTTTATAATTTCGGAAAGTGATTTTAAAGGTTTTCTGTTTGAACCTATAATGGGTCTTTCCCTCTTCGTATTGTCAATCAAAGCGTCAACAGCCTCTTGCAACATCCTTTTTTCATTATTTATTATAATGTTCGGTGCATTGAGACTTAAAAGTCTTTTTAATCTGTTATTTCTGTTTATAAGTCTTCTGTATAAATCGTTCAAATCTGAAGTTGCAAATCTGCCTCCTTCAAGAGGCACAAGAGGCCTTAAGTCAGGCGGAATAACCGGCACAACTTCAAGGACCATCCATTCTGGTTTATTGTTTGAATGAATAAAAGCTTCAACTATCTTCAGTTTTGCAACAATGCTTTTCTGTTTTGTTTCTGATTTTGTTTCTGCAAGCTGCTGTCTGAAATTATACGACATTTCTTCAAGATTGAGATTCTGCAACATCTCCCTTATTGCACTTGCACCCATTTCCGCTCTGAATTTAAAACCGTATTGCTCTACAGCTTTTTCATATTGCTCTTCCGTTAAAATCTGTCCGTATTTCAACGGCGTATCTCCTGGATCAAGAACAGCATAACCGTCATAGTAAAGAATACGCTCCACTTCTTTCATTGTCAGCCCGAGCAAAACACCTATTCTGCAAGGTTGATTTTTAAAATACCAAATATGGGCAACAGGTGTTGCAAGCTCAATATGAGCCATTCTAACTCTTCTGACTTTGGACTGAATAACCTCAACACCGCATTTCTCGCATACTATTCCTCTGTGCTTCATCCTTTTATATTTGCCGCAGTTACATTCGTAATCTTTTACAGGACCGAAAATCTTGGCACAAAACAAACCGTCTCTTTCAGGCTTAAATGTCCTGTAGTTAATGGTTTCAGGCTTTTTAACCTCACCGTAAGACCACTCTCTGATTTTTTCAGGAGATGCGAGACTCACTTTAACAGCTTTAAATTTTAAAGGATCTTGTGGCTTTTCAAATAATGATAATATATCTCTCAAGGTTGCCCCCCTTTAATTATTCTTCGTCATCATACTCTATTAATTTAACATCCAGAGCAAGTCCCTTCAATTCATTAACCAATACGTTAAATGATTCGGGAACACCTGCCTGGAGGAAGTTTTTTCCTTTTACAATTGCTTCATACATTCTGTTCCTTCCTGCCAAATCATCCGATTTAACAGTGAGGCATTCTTGCAGTAAATATGATGCACCGTAGGCTTCAAGAGCCCAAACTTCCATCTCTCCCAACCTTTGACCTCCGAACTGGGCTTTACCTCCAAGAGGCTGTTGAGTAACCAGAGAATAAGGACCTATTGACCTTGCATGGATCTTTTCGTCAACAAGATGATGAAGTTTCAGAACATACATATAACCCACAGTAACATCGTTTGCGAATTTTTCTCCTGTTCTTCCGTCATACAAGGTTACCTGACCGCTTTCTGGTAATTCAGCCATTTTCAAATATTCTTTAACCTCTTCTTCTGAGGCACCGTCAAAAACAGGAGTGGCTATAAACAAACCGTTTCCAAGCTCTTCCGCAAATTTAACAACCTCTTCATCACTGAATCCGTCAAGCAAGTTATTTATCTCTTCATCTTTGTAAAAATATTTTATCTGCTCCTTTAACTTGTCCGGAGAATAGTTTTTCTCAATATATTCTGAAATTTTATTACCTATTTCCTTAACCGCCCACCCAAGGTGCGTTTCGAAAATTTGTCCCACGTTCATCCTCGAAGGAACACCGAGCGGGTTAAGAACAACATCAACAGGAGTTCCATCGGCAAGAAACGGCATATCTTCTTCAGGCAATATTTTGGATACAACACCTTTGTTTCCGTGTCGACCTGACATTTTATCACCCACGGAAAGCTTTCTTTTAATGGCAAGATAAACTTTTACCATTGTGAAAACTCCAGGCTGAAGCTCGTCACCTGTCCCCAGATTTTCGATTCTTGTCTTGTATTTGTCGTCTATTTCCTTAATTTTTTTATTGTATTGCGCTTTTATATTCTTAATATCATCTTCGATTCCTTCGGTTAATGACAAAGATTCAAAAATACCTGTAGGAATTGACTCTATTACATCTTCAGTAAGAACAGAGCCTTCTTCTATTTCAATATTGTCAAAACTTAACTTTTTTTTGATTTTTTTGCCTTTAAGCAATTTTTTCATTTTTTCGTAAAAAGCATTTTTAACCAAAGTAAGTTCGCTGCTTTTTATTTTTTCGAAAAATTCGATATCTTTTTCAAGATAAGTATCTATATCAAGAGTTCCCCCTTTCTGCCTTGAAAATATTTTAACATCAACAACGGTTCCTTCAACTCCAGGTGGCACTCTTAACGAAGAATCAGTAACATCCTTTGCTTTATCTCCGAAAATCGCCCTTAAAAGCTTTTCTTCGGGAGTAAGCTGCGTTTCGCTTTTAGGAGTTACTTTACCCACAAGTATGTCTCCAGGAGCAACATACGCTCCTATTCTGACTATACCGTTATCATCAAGATTTTTAAGCTCCGCATCTCCCACATTCGGTATATCTGCGGTAATTTCTTCATCTCCAAGTTTGGTGTTCCTTGCAAAGCATTCAAATTCTTCTATGTGAACGGATGTGTAAACATCTTCTTTTACAATTTTTTCACTTATTAAAATAGAATCTTCAAAATTGTAACCACCCCACGGCATAAATGCAACCAACACGTTTTTACCAAGGGCAAGCTCTCCGTTATTCATTCCCGGTCCGTCTGCAATAACGTCTCCAGCTTTTATTTTTTCACCTTTGAAAACAAGAGGCCTCTGCTCGTAAATTGTGTTTTGATTAGATTTTCTGTTTTTTAGGAGCTGATAAATATCATAACAATCAAAGCCTTCATCATCAACCTTAATAATTATTCTGTCTCTGTCAACCCTGTCCACAACACCGTCTCTCTTGGCAATAACTGCAAGACCCGAGTCTCTCGCTGTTTTCCCTTCCATGCCTGTCCCCACAAGAGGTGCCTCTGTAACAAGGAGAGGAACAGCTTGTCTCTGCATGTTCGAACCCATTAAAGCCCTGTTGGCATCATCATGTTCGAGAAAAGGAATCAAAGATGCAGCAACACTTACAACCTGATTGGGAGACACATCCATGTAATCTATTTCATTTTTATGCACCAGTTTAAAATCACCATCTATTCTTGATAATACCATGTCATTAATAAAGTTTCCTTCATTATCTATCGGAGCATTCGCCTGAGCAATAACAAGTCCTTTTTCCTGAAAGGCTGAAAGATGAACAATTTCCTCTGTAACCTTACCGTTAACAACTTTCCTGTAAGGTGTTTCAAGAAAACCGAAATCATTGATTCTCGCATATGTTGTCATGGAAGAAATCAAGCCGATATTGGGACCTTCAGGTGTTTCAATGGGACAAATTCTACCGTAGTGAGTGGCATGAACATCACGCACCTCAAAACCTGCTCTTTCTCTTGTAAGACCACCTGGTCCCAAAGCGCTAAGTCTTCTTTTATGAGTAATCTCCGACAGAGGATTTGTCTGATCCATAAACTGAGAAAGCTGACTGCTCTGAAAAAAATCATTCAACACGGTAATCAAAGGTTTATGGTTAATAATATCCTGTGGCATCAAACTGTCTATATCTTTTAAACTGAGCTTTTCTTTAATGGCTCGTTCCATTCTTACCAAACCTATTCTAAATTGGTTTTCCGCAAGCTCACCTACGCTTCTCACACGTCTGTTGCCAAGATTGTCAATATCATCAATATCGTATCCAGGAGTGCCGCATTTTATCTCTATAAGATATTTTGCCACGGACAATACATCGTCAGGCTCAAGAGTTACAAGGTCAATAGGTTTTTTCATGTTTAACTTGAAGTTCATTTTCAGCCTGCCGATTCTTGACAAGCTGTATCTTTCCTCGTTGAAGAAAAGAGCATTAAAAAAGTTTTTTGCAGTTTCGTATTCTACGGGCTCTCCCGGTCTAAGCCTTTTATATATGGAAATAACCGAAGCTTCAATTTCAATATCTTTTAAAGGTTTGTCTGGATGCTCACTTCTGAATTTTTTCGCAATATCATTAATCTTGTCAACAACAAGAGTGTTTCTCACAATTGGGAGAGATGAAACATTGTCAATAAACAACACTGTTATTTTTTTAATTCCGCATTCTTTGATATATTTCAGTTTTTCTTCGGTAAGCATTTCATTTGATTCAAGAATCACTTCTCCTGTTTCATCATCTATAATATCATTTGCCACGTATTTACCTTTTAAATACTCTTCAGTGGCAAGCAATTTTTCAATACCTGCTGCTTTCAATCTTTTTATGGTATTCTTTTTAACTTTTCTGTTCTTTGGAATAAGAACTTCATTTCCTGACATTACGTTCTCGATTAATTTGTAATTTAACAAAGTTCTTTCTTTGTCATAATTTAAGACCTTGTAAACTTTCCCGTCTTCAAAAACAAAATCTTCGGTATCGTAAAAAAAATCGAGAATTTCTTTTGAAGAATAGCCAAGAGCTCTGAAAAGAATTGTAGCAGCAATTTTTTTTCTTTTGTCAATCTTTACGTAAAGCAAATTTTTTGAGTCAAATTCAAAATCAATCCAACTTCCTCTGTAAGGAATAATCCTTGCAATCACATCTTTTTTATCAAAAGTGAAAAATACCCCGGGAGACCTGTGCAACTGAGAAACAATTACCCTTTCTATTCCATTAATAATAAAAGTTGCGTTTTCAGTAATCAAAGGTATTTCGCCAAAATAAATTTTCTGCTCTTTAATGTCTCTTATTGACTTGGCTTCAGTGTCAGGGTCAATATCCCATGAAATAAGTCTCACGGTAATCCTCAAAGGTGCAGTGTAAGTTAACTTTTTCAAAATACACTCTTCTATGGAATATTTCGGTTCACCTATTTCATAAGAAACAAAGTCCAGTTGAGAAGTGCCGTAAAAATCATTAATTGGAAAAACAGATGTAAATGCCGCCTGAAGACCTATATCTTCCCTGTCGTCAGGAGCCACGTCCTTTTGAAGAAACAATTCGTAAGATTTTTGCTGAGCTTCCAAAAGATATGGTTGCTCTAAAATTTTTTTTAGTTTGGAAAAAGACTTTCTCATTCTTTTGATTTTAATCATTTTTTAATCCCTTTTTCTTGGAATTTTAAAGACTTGCAATTTTGTAGATTATAAAATAGAATATGGAGCAATAGTTACCCATTGCTCCTATTCTAAAAAAAAATTAATGTTAATTAAATTATTGTAAAAAACTACTTTATTTCCGCACTGCCGCCAACTTCTTCAATTTTGGCTTTAATCTGCTCTGCTTCTTCTTTTGCAGCAGCTTCTTTAAGCGTATTTGGAACTCCTTCAACAAGTTCTTTAGCTTCTTTAAGTCCCAAACCTGTGATTTCTCTAACAGCTTTAATTACCTGAATTTTTTTCTCACCAAAACTTGTTAAAACAACATCAAATTCGGTTTTTTCCTCGGCAGCAGCACCGGCATCAGCGCCTCCGGCTACTCCTGCTGCTGCAACAGCTACAGGAGCTGCTGCTGATACTCCCCATTTTTCTTCAAGCTCTTTAACAAAATCAGCCATCTCTAAAACTGTTAAACCTTCAAGATACTGGATTACATCTTCTTTACTTATATTTGACATCTAACTCTCCTCCTTTTTTTCTTTGTAAGCATTTAATAAATTTAAGAAATTTCTTGGTGTTGCTGCAAGCAAGTTCACAAAATTCGTAGCAGGTGCCACAAATACGGATAACAGTTTCGCCTGTAATACTTCCTTAGGCGGCAATGTGGCAAGTGCTTTCAATGAATCTTCATCAATAATCTGTCCGTCAAAGATACCTGTTTTATAAACAAATTTATCATTTTCTTTAAAAATATCATTTAAAGCCTTTGCAGTTGCTACAACATCCTCCTGCACAAACACTATCCCGTTTGTTTCCGTCATGTTTTCAACAACAGGCTCCACATCGGTATTTTTTGCAGCAATTTTAAAAAGAGAATTCTTTACAACTTTATATTTTGCTCCAGCTTCGCTGATTTTTCTTCTTATTTGAGTTATCTCCTCAACTGTTAATCCTTTGTAATCTGTAATAAAAAAAGCTATACTTCCTGAAATCAGCTCTTTGTAACTTTCAACGGCTTTTATTTTTTTTTCTGTTGGCAAAAAATCACCCCCTTACATTTTCCCCTGTGTCGAGGCTTCTGTCTCGACAGGCATAGTTTAAACCTTACCAAACAGGTACCTGTTTCTTTGACAGTTTATTGTTAAACTACACTTGCTATATCTATTTTTACACCGGGACTCATGGTTGTAGACAAATTAACGGATCTCAAATAAGCCCCTTTGCTTGACGCAGGCTTTAATCTCATTAATTCGGAAATCAAAGTTCTGATGTTTTCATCTAATTTTTCGTTATCAAAAGACTTTTTCCCAACAGCGGCATGTATATTTCCAGCCTTGTCAACTCTAAATTCAACTTTTCCCGCTTTAATTTCCTTCACTGCCTTTGCAATATCAAAAGTTACTGTGCCCACTTTAGGGTTAGGCATAAGTCCTCGAGGACCTAATATTTTACCCAGTTTACCTACAACATTCATAACATCTGGGGTTGCCACAACCTTATCGAAATCAAACCAACCATCTTTAATTTTATCAACATATTCGTCAAGACCAACATAATCGGCACCAGCTTCCTGAGCTTCCTTCTCTTTTTCTCCTTTGGTAAGAACAAGAACTTTTTGACTTTTACCAGTGCCGTGAGGAAGCACAACAGCTCCTCTAACCATTTGGTCCGCATGTTTCGGGTCAACTCCCAACTTCACAGCTAAGTCAACACTCTCATCAAAATTTGCATAACCTATTTTTTTAACAAGAGCAATAGCCTCGTCCAATTTATATCTCTGATTTTTATTAAAAAGTTTCTCTTTTTCCAGATATTTTTTTCCTCTTTTCGGCATCTCTACTCTCCTAATCTACTATTTCTATTCCCATACTTCTTGCGGTGCCTGCAATTGTTTTAAATGCAGATTCCAAAGAAGCTGTGTTTAAATCAGGTAATTTAATTTTGGCTATTTCTTCAACTTGCTTTGAAGTAATTTTTGCCACCTTGTCTTTATTAGGCACACTTGAACCTTTATCTATGTTAGCAGCTTTTTTTAGTAAAACCGCAGCAGGTGGCGTTTTGGTAATGTAAGAAAAACTTTTATCAGCATAAACAGTTATAACAACAGGTATAATCATACCTTCGTCATTTTGAGTTTTTGCATTAAAAGCTTTGCAAAATTCCATTATATTCACTCCGTGCTGTCCCAATGCAGGTCCTACGGGAGGAGCAGGATTAGCTTTTCCTGCAGGAATTTGCAGTTTGATTTTAGCTACTTCTTTCTTTGCCATTTGTTACTCCCTTTGTTATATTAAATTTTTTCCACTTGATCAAAATCTACTTCAACAGGTGTCGGTCTTCCGAAAATACTTACCAATACCTTTAATTTAGCCTTGTAGGGCTTTACTTCGTCAACACTTCCGGTAAAGTTAACAAAAGGTCCGTCAATAACCCTTACATTATCCCCTATTTCAAAATCTACTTTAGGAGAAGCGGACAACTTACCCTCTTTATAGCTTGAGATTAATTTCTCAGCTTCCAAGTCTGATATTGGAACAGGTTTTGTCTTTTTGCCCACAAAACCTGTAACATGAGGTATATCTTTAATAAAATGCCATGTTTTATCAGTAACGTGCATCTTTATCAATATATATCCGGGAAAAACTCTTTTTGTCTTTTTTACTTTTTTACCTTTAACAACCTCAATAACATCTTCTATGGGCACAATTGCTTCCTCAACGTATTCCCTCATAAGAGGCTCGTTTTTCAGCTTTTCTTCCAAAGCTTCTTTAGCTTTTAATTCGTATCCGGTTTTTGTATGAACCACATACCATTTTTTTTCCATTTAAATTCAAACCTCTTTTTTAAGAAACTATAAATTTTATCAAATTTGTATACAACAAATCAATAATACCGAGAACAGCGGCAACAACAACGGTTATTCCTATAACCACCCATGTTGCATTAACTACAACCTTTTTCTCAGGCCATACAACTTTTTTCAGCTCTTCTTTCGAGTCTTCCAAAAATAATTTCAGTTGAGCAAATTTGTTTATATTTTCAGACTTTTCTTTTCCCATATCACCCTCTCGAACAATGCCTACCTTTTTCGGCAATTGTAAAAAATAAGCAACAGGCCAGGGGGGATTCGAACCCCCAGCCTTCGGATTTGGAGTCCGACGCTCTATCCAATTAGAGCTACTGGCCTATTTACTCTCTTTATGCAGAGTATGTTTTTTACAAAATTTACAATATTTTTTTAATTGTAACTTTTCCCTGTGGGTCTTTTTGTTTTTGGTAGTTGCATAATTTTTTCTTTTACATTCCTGACATGCCATATTTATTACTTCATTCATTTATCTCACCTTTATTTTATAAAGTTTAAATTATTCTATAATTTCAGTAACAACACCAGCACCAACTGTCCTTCCGCCTTCTCTTACCGCAAATCTCAATTCTTTTTCCATGGCTATCGGAGTTATCAATTCGCCTTCCATTTGTATATTATCTCCAGGCATTAC